>CAYUAZ010000031.1:0-13354 GCA_964442865.1 uncultured Gammaproteobacteria bacterium | reverse complement strand
CGAGCTTGACCATGCCCGTCGCATCGGGGACATGGTAGGGCGCGAGGGCGTGGATCTCCGGTCTTACGAGACGTGTTATTTTTTCGGTAAGGGTTTCTTTCATATAAGTGACGAGCGGCTAGTAGCTAGTAGCGAGGAGAACACGTTCCGCCCATCCTTTTTCTAGCTACTCGCTACTAGTCGCTCGCTACTGCTTTATCCTATATTCCGCCGAACGCGCATGGGCGGTGAAGCCTTCGCCGCGCGCCAGGGTGGCGGCGACCTTGCCCAGCTCGGAGGCCGATTGCGGCGAGCAGTAAATGATGCTGGAGCGTTTTTGGAAATCGTAGACGCCGAGCGGCGAGCTGAAGCGCGCGGTGCGGGAGGTGGGCAGCACGTGGTTGGGGCCGGCGCAGTAATCGCCGATGGCTTCGGAGGTATAGCGGCCGAGGAAAATCGCCCCGGCGTGTTTGACGCGCGCCGCGAGCGGCTCCGGCTCGGCTACCGACAGGTCCATGTGTTCGGGCGCGATAAAGTTGACTACATCTATGGCTTCATCGAGATCGCGCACGGCGATCAACGCGCCGCGTCGTGCGAGTGAAGCACGAATCACCTCGGCGCGCTCCATGCCTGGCAACAGGCGTTCGATGCCGGCCTGCACCTGATCCAAAAAGTTACTGTCGGGGCTGACCAGTATCGCCTGCGCGTCTTCATCGTGTTCGGCCTGGGAGAACAGATCCATCGCAATCCAGTCGGGATCGGTTAGCCCATCACACACCACCAGAATTTCCGATGGGCCGGCGATCATGTCTATGCCCACCGTGCCGAATACCATGCGCTTGGCGGTGGCGACATAGATGTTGCCCGGACCGACGATCTTGTCCACACGCGGGATGGTCTGCGTGCCGTAGGCGAGCGCCGCGACAGCTTGGGCGCCGCCGACCGTGAACACGCGGTCTACACCCGCAATCGCGGCGGCGGCGAGCACCATTTCGTTCACTACGCCATCCGGCGTGGGTACTGTCATGATAAGTTCCGCGACGCCCGCGGCCTTGGCGGGAATCGCGTTCATCAATACCGATGACGGATAGGCCGCCTTGCCGCCGGGGACGTACAGGCCCACCCGGGCTAGCGCGGTAATTTGTTGGCCGAGTTTAGTGCCGTCGTTCTCCGTATAAGACCACGACTCGGACTTCTGATGGGTGTGGTAGGCGCGGATGCGTGTCGCAGCGGTTTCCAGCGCCGCGTGCTGCGCAGCGGGCAGGTTGTGTAGCGCTTTTTGAAGACGCGCTGCCGGGATTTCCAACTGCTGGACGGATTTGGCGTGCAGGCGATCAAAGCGCAGTGTGTAGTCGAGCAGGGCGCTGTCGCCGCGTGCCCGCACATCGCGCAGGATGTCGCGCACGGTGTCGGTAACGGCTTCGTCAGCCTGTTCTTCCCAGGCGAGCAGCCGCTCTAATTCGGGCCAGAAGTCTGCGGCACTGCTGGTGAGACGCTTCATGCCGGTTGCCGTTTTTGCACTGCTTCAGCCAGACGTGCAATCAGGTTTTTGATGCGCGCATGCTTGAGCTTCATCGAGGCCTTGTTCACGATCAGCCGCGCGCTGATGTCGGCGATGTGTTCGATGGCCTCCAGCCCGTTGGCCTTGAGGGTGCGGCCGGTATCCACCAGGTCCACGATGCGGTCTGCAAGGCCCACCAGCGGGGCGAGCTCCATCGAGCCATACAGCTTGATGACTTCCACCTGTGCGCCTTGCTCGGCGAAATAGCGGCGGGTGATGTCGGGATATTTGGTGGCGACACGCAGCCGCGCAGGGGTTTCCGCAGCACGCTGCACCGGCCCCGCCACCATCAACCGGCAGCGGGCGATGCCGAGATCCAACGGCTCATACAGGCCGTCGCCCTGGTATTCCATGAGCACGTCCTTGCCGGCGACGCCGAGATCTGCGGCGCCATACTCTACATAGGTCGGCACATCGGCGGCGCGTATCACCACCAGTTTGATGTCGGCATGATTGGTGTCGAGAATCAACTTGCGGCTGGTGGCGGGGTCATCGCTCGGGACGATGCCCGCATGCGCCAGCAGCGGCAGCGTCTCGTTTAAGATGCGGCCTTTGGATAAGGCGATGGTTAAGGTGTCAGTCAATGTTTTTCTTACTGTGTTATCGTCGAGTTTAATTTGGCTAGTAGCTAGTGTCTAGGATGTTTCGCTATTTTTCCACTCGCTACTCGCCACTCGTCACTAGCTACTATTCTAACCCGGCACCCTTTGAATGCGCGCGCCCAGTTGCGTCAGTTTTTCTTCAATGCACTCGTAGCCGCGGTCAATATGGTAAATGCGCTCGACTGTCGTCGCGCCCTCTGCGACCAGGCCGGCCAGCACCAGGCTTGCCGAGGCGCGCAGATCGGTCGCCATCACCGGCGCGCCGGTCAGGCGTGCCACGCCCTTGCAGAGGGCGGTGTTGCCCTGCAAGGTGATGTCCGCGCCCATGCGTCTGAGTTCCTGGACATGCATAAAGCGGTTCTCGAATACCGTCTCGGTGATCGTCCCCACGCCGTCGGCGACGCTGTTCAGGCTGGTGAACTGTGCCTGCATATCGGTTGGGAAGGCCGGGTACGGGGCCGTATGTACATCCACTGCGGTGGGCCGTTTTCCTTTCATGTCCAGCATGATCCAGTCTGCGCCGGTCTCGATGATGGCCCCGGCCTCGCGCAGTTTTACCAGCACGGCCTCGAGCAGGTGCGGCTGGGTATCCTTGAGCTTGACGCGCCCGCCGGTGATCGCCGCCGCGACCAGGTAGGTGCCGGTCTCGATGCGGTCGGGCAGCACCGTATAGCTCGTCCCGTGGAGCCGCTGCACGCCTTCTATCGTGAGCGTGTCGGTGCCTGCCCCGCTGATTTTGGCGCCCATGCTGATGAGGCAGTTGGCAAGATCCACCACCTCGGGTTCACGCGCGGCATTTTCGATCACCGTGACGCCTTCGGCCAGCGTTGCGGCCATCATCAGGTTCTCGGTGCCGGTCACGGTTACGATGTCCATGAACAGGCGTGCGCCCTTGAGGCGCTTGGCGGTGGCGCGGATATAGCCGTTCTCGACCTTGATGCCCGCGCCCATCGCCGCGAGTCCGGCGATATGCAGATCCACCGGGCGCGAGCCGATGGCGCAACCGCCGGGCAGCGAGACATCCGCCTTGCCGTAACGCGCCAGTAACGGACCCAGCACCAAAATGGACGCGCGCATGGTCTTGACCATTTCGTAGGGCGCATGAAAAGTGTGTATGGTGCTGCTGTCCGCCTCGATGGTGAGGCGCTCATCCACCGTCAACGTCACGCCCATGCGGCCCAGCAATCCCATGGTGGTGGTAATGTCGTGCAGGTGCGGGACATTACGCACCGTCACCGGCTCATCGGCCAACAACGTCGCGGCCAGAATCGGCAGGGCGGCGTTTTTTGCCCCCGAGATGCGGATCTCGCCGTTCAAGGGTACACCGCCGGTGATGATGAGTTTATCCATACAGAAACAGGGGCTAGGATCTAGGGGCTGGGGTTTTGGGTTTTAGGTTTTCCCTAGCCCCTAGATCCTAGCCCCTGTTGTTCAGCCACTCCGCCTTCGTGAAAGTGCGCATAGACAAGGCATGGATAGCCGACTGCATGGCGTCGCCCAAGGCCGCGTAGACCATGCGGTGACGGGCCAGGGTGTTGTTGCCTTCGAAGGCATCGCTGATAACGGCGGCCTCGAAGTGCGTGCCGTCACCGGTTACCCGCGCTTCACTGCCCGGCAGGCCGGCCTCTATCATCTGTTTAATTGTGTCGGATTCCATTGTTTGTGTTCTTAATGACGAATTTTATATCCGGAGCGCAGCAAGGCGATGCACAACGCCGAGACCGCTGCTAAAAAAACTGCACAGACCGCCAGACTGAGGCTGGGCGGCACATCGGACTGGCCAAAAAAGCCGTAACGGAACCCGTCAATCATATAGAAAAACGGGTTCCAACGCGACACTTCGTGCCAAAAGGGCGGCAGGGTGTGGATGGAATAAAACACCCCGCTCAGGAACGAGAGCGGTACGACAATAAAATTTTGAAACGCCGAAAGCTGCTCGAAGTGCAGCGCCCAGACCGCCGCGATCAGCCCCATTGCGCCGAGTGTCGCGCTGGCCAGCAGGGTGAACGCGACGATGGCGGCGAGGTTGAACACCGGGAGCTGCACGATGCCAAGCACTGCGAGATACAGCCCCAACCCCACCAGCACCCCGCGCACCACCGCCGCGCCCACGTAGGCGAGGAACATCTCCAGGCTGGAGAGCGGAGCGACTAACACAAAGGTCAGACTGCCGTTGACCTTGGACTGAATCAGGCTGGACGAGCTGTTGGCGAAGGCGTTCTGGATGATCGCCATCATTATCAGCCCGGGAATCAGGAAGGCGACGTAGGACACCCCGGCGAACACCTGCACATGCTCTTTGAGAGCGTGCCCGAACACCAGTAAAAACAGCAGTGAAGTCACCACGGGTGTCAGCAGAGTCTGCACCGGCACCTTCATGAAGCGCCGCACCTCCTTGCCGAACAAGGTGTAGAGGCCGCGCCAATTTGCCAAGGCGGACCCTCTCATGCCGTCCGGCCCGCAGCATGCGCGGAGGTGATGGCCATAAACACCTCCTCCAGTCCCGCGTCCTGGGTGGACAAGTCTATGATCTCGTGACCCGCGCCGCGCAACGCATCGAGGATGCCGCCGATTTGATCCTCAAGCCGGTGCAGGCGCAGGCTGAGTTGTGCGCCGTCGCGCGACTTGACCAGCGGCAACAGCGCTTCCGGCAACGCCTTGGCCGGGTCGGCGAGGGTGAGCGACAACAGCCGGTAAGGGTGACGGCTGAGCAGCTTCTGTTTACTGTCCAGCGCGGCGAGCTTACCGTGGTCGAGAATGGCGATGCGGTCGCAGAGCGATTCAGCTTCTTCCAGGTAATGGGTGGTGAGCATGATGGTGCAGCCCTCGCGGTGCAGGCGGCGCGTGAATTCCCACAAGGCCTGGCGCAGTTCGGTGTCCACCCCGGCGGTGGGCTCGTCCAGCACCAGCACTTGGGGTTTGTGGATCAGGGCCTGGGCGATTAACACCCGCCGCTTCATGCCGCCGGAGAGGGTCTGCATGTTGGCGTCGGCTTTGTCGCTGAGACTCAGAATCTCCAGCAATTCTTCAATCCAGGCCTCATCGGCGCGGCGGCCGCCGCCGAAATAACCCGACTGTAGCCGCAGCACCTCGCGCACGGTAAAAAAGGCGTCGTACACCAACTCCTGGGGGACTACGCCCAGCGCCGTGCGCGCCGCACGGTAATCGTCCACCACATCGTGACCGAAGATGCGCACCGCGCCGCTACCGGCGCGCGCCAGACCCGCCATGATATTGATGAGGGTGGACTTGCCCGCCCCGTTGGGGCCGAGCAATCCGAAGAACTCGCCGGGCTCAATGCTGAAATCCACGCCTTGCAAGGCGTGCACGGCGCCATAGTGTTTGTGCAGCGTGTTGATCTCGACGGCGGGGGGCATATAAATACAGGGGCTAGGGGCTAAAAACAGGGGCTAGGATCTAGGGACTAGGGGCTAGGGAAAACCTAAAACCCAAAAACCCTAGTCCCTAGATCCTAGCCCCTGTAGTTAGAGTATCCCGTTCAGCCCACTCACCTTGGCGATGGCGGCCAATTGTGCAGGGATGTTTTGAAAGCGAATATTCTTGCCGCGCCGTTGTGCCTCGCGCCGCCACTCCAGCATCAGGGCAAGGCCCGCGCTGTCTACGCGCGTTACGCCGGCAAGGTCGAAGGTCAAGAGCGGCAACGGGGTGTTGAACATATTGCCTGTCTGCAGATAGAGCTGTGGCGTGGTGGCGAAGGTCAGCGCTTCCGGCAGACGATAGCGGCCATCGTCGGCGATTTGCGGTTGCAGATCACTCTGCAACGGCTGTCTTTCCACTTTGCTGGGAGCGGCTGGCGAGTTTTTCGATCAAGGCATCGAGGCCGCTCTGTCTGATTTCGTTGGCGAATGAACTACGATAGTTGGCCACCAAGCTGGTGTTCTCGACCACCACGTCATAGACCTTCCACTCGCCCGCTTTCACAAACAGGCTGTAGTTGATCGGGATAGCCGGGCCGCCCGGTTGCACGACCTCGGTCCTCACCGTGACCGTGTTGGCCGCGGCGTCGGCCTTGAAGGGCAGGTACTTGATCTCCTGGCCGGAATATTCCAGCATCGCCGTGGCATAGGTACGCACCAGCAGATTGCGGAACTCCTGGGTGAAACGGCTCTTTTGTTCGGGTGTAGCCTCGCGCCAGTATTTCCCCAGCACCCAGCTTGAGATCCGCTCGAAGTCGAAATGCGGCAGGATGATCTCTTCAGTCAAGGCATAAAGTTTGGCGGGGTTGGCCTTGATGGTGTCGTGCTCGCTTTTAAGCGCCGTCAGCATGCGCTCCGAGGTCTCGCGCACCAGTTCGTCCGCAGGCATGCTCGCCCACGTTTGACTAGGCACGCTGAAGAGCGTCAGCGCTAGAGCGAACAGGGTCTTGGTCATGAGTTTCATGAGGGTAATTTCTGCCGATATAACAACGGATTATTATAAGCCAATTTTTTGATGAGTGCGCGTATTCAAACCTGTTTCTTCGTTACTTCTTGTCCTTGCC
Source organism: uncultured Gammaproteobacteria bacterium (assembly GCA_964442865.1). Lineage (GTDB taxonomy): Bacteria > Pseudomonadota > Gammaproteobacteria > SURF-13 > SURF-13 > JACPZD01. The sequence continues at coordinate 6,711 of CAYUAZ010000031.1, read as the reverse complement.
CTCCGCCGCCTTACTGAACAGGAATTCGCCGATGATCTTTTCCAGCACCAGCGCCGACTGGGTCAGGGTGATTTGATCGCCGTTCTTGAGTAAGGTTTCATCGCCGCCCGGCTCCAGGCCCACATATTGTTCGCCCAGCAGACCGGCGGTTAGGATGCTGGCCGAGGTGTCGGCGGGGATGTCGCGGTGGCTGTTTTCGATATTGAGCGTTACCAGTGCCTCCTGGCTCGCCTTGTCTATGCCGATCGCCCCTACCCGGCCCACCCGCACCCCGGCGATAGTGACCGGTGCGCCGGTCTTGAGGCTGCCGACATTGGTGAACTTGGCCGTGATCTGGTAACTGTTATTGGCATTCAGGTCGCCGAACACGTTAAAGTTGCTGACCTTGATGGCCAGCACGAGCAGGGCGGCGAAGCCCAGCGCGATGAAGATCCCGACGGAAACTTCGAGGGTTCTGGTCTGTAGCATTTAAGATTCTCCAAACATGAGAGCGGTCAATACGAAATTCAACGCCAGTACGGCGAGCGAGCCATGCACCACGGTGCGGGTAGTGGCGCGGCCCACGCCTTCCGAGGTGGGCAGGCTGTCGTAGCCCTCGAACACGGCGATCCAGGTCACCGCGAAGCCGAACACCACGCTCTTGACGACGCCGTTCAGAATGTCTTCGCGAAAACTTACATGGGCCTGCATCTGCGACCAGAACGAGCCCTCGTCCACGCCCAGCAGTCCCACTCCGACAAAATAGCCGCCGTACACGCCCATGGCGCTGAAGATCGCGGCGAGCAGCGGCATGGCGATGAAGCCGCCCAGCAGGCGCGGCGCGATGACGCGGGTGATCGGGTCCACCGCCATCATCTCCATCGCGGAGAGCTGCTCGGTGGACTTCATCAACCCGATCTCGGCCGTCAGCGCAGAACCGGCGCGCCCGGCGAACAGCAACGCCGAGACCACCGGCCCCAGTTCGCGCACCAGCGACAAGGCCACCACCACGCCGAGCGACTCCTCGGCGCCGAAATCCACCAGCGTATTATAGCCCTGTAACCCAAGCACCATGCCGACAAACAGGCCTGACACCACGATGATGAGCAACGATAATACGCCGATCGAATAGACTTGCTGTATCACCAGTGAGGGGCGCCTGACCAGGGCGGTGAGGCCGCGCAGAGTTTGCAGCAGAAACAGGGTTCCGCGCCCCAGCCGCTCGAACATGCCGAGTCCCCATTGGCCCAGGCTTTGTAACCAGTCTGTCATTCGCCCGTGCCCAACAGATCGGCGCGGTAATCGGGGGCCGGATAGTGAAACGGCACCGGCCCGTCGGCCAGCCCTTGTAAAAACTGCCGCACCTGGGCCGACGGCGACTTAACCAATTCCTCCGGCGTACCTTGGCCAATCACCTTGCCTTCGGACAAGACATAAATGTAATCGGCGATGCCGGCCGTCTCCGTTACGTCGTGGGAGACCACCACGCTGGTGAGGCCCAAGGCGTCGTTGAGGGTGCGGATGAGTTGCACGATGGCGCCGAGCGAGATCGGGTCCTGACCGGCGAAGGGTTCGTCGTACATAATCATCATGGGATCGAGCGCGATGGCCCGCGCCAGCGCCACGCGCCGCGCCATGCCGCCAGACAGTTCGCCAGGCATCAGGTCGCACGCGCCGCGCAGGCCCACCGCCTGGAGCTTCATCAGCACCAGATCGCGGATCAAGACCTCGGGAAGCTTAGTGTGCTCGCGCAACGGAAAGGCGATGTTGTCGTAGACATTGAGATCGGTGAGCAGTGCGCCGCTCTGAAACAGCATGCCGATGCGTTTGCGCAGTTCGTAGAGTTCGCCGCGCGAGAGTTTGGCAATGTCCAGCCCATCCACCACGATGCTACCGCCCTGCGGGCGCAACTGGCCGCCGATCAGACGCAGCAAGGTGGTTTTGCCGGTGCCGCTCGGCCCCATGATGGCCGTCACCTGGCCGCGCCGGATGTCGAGGTCCACGCCGTCAAAAATCACCCGCGCGCCGCGCGCGAAACGCAGATTGCGGATTTGGACGAGAGGCGGTTGCTGCATGGCCGGTTGTTCTGATTCTGAGAATGACAAGTATCGGTAACGGCTTGGGGGAAGTCAACCGCAGCCAACCTTACCCCGTATTGCGCATCCCCGCCGCAATGGCGTTGATGCTGCGCAGCAACGGCATCAGCCAGATGTCCTTGATCGTTTCGGATAGCTTGGGATCGCGGTAACGCCTGAGCAGGGTGAGCTGGATGGCGTTGAGCGGATCGAGGTAGGGATTGCGGCGGCTGAGGGACAGCGCCAGCGACGGGTTCTCGTCGAGCAGTGTGGCGGACTTGGCGACCTTCAGGATTTCCTTTACGGTGCGCTCGTACTCGGACTGGATGATGGGGTAGATACGCTCGGCAAGGTTGGGGTCTTCGCACAGCGCAGCGTAGTCTTTGGCGATGTCCGTGTCGGCCTTGAACAGCGCCATCTGGGTGTTGCTGAGCAGGGCGCGGAAGAACGGCCAGTCGCGGTACATGGCTTGCAGTTGGGCGAGGCGGCGCGGGTCATCGCCCTGCCATTGCTGTAGCGCTGCGCCGATGCCGTACCAGGCCGGCAGGGTGTGACGCGACTGCGCCCAGCCGAATACCCAGGCGATGGCGCGGATGGAGTTCTTGGAGCGATCCGCTTTATTGCGGTGCGAAGGGCGCGAGCCGATGTTGAGCTGGCCGATCTCGTTGATCGGCGTGGCCTGATAAAAATAGTCGAGCAGGCCGGGCGTGCGATCAGTCAGTTCGCGGTAGGCCGTTTCGCCGTGCTTGGTAAGTTCATCCATGATGCCAAGATAGTCAGGCTTATCCTTGCCGGGGGGCTGGATCAGGCCGCGGCTGGCCTTGATAAGTCCCGTGACACCGACCGACAGTTCGTACACGGCGGTTTCGATGTTGCTGTACTTATACGAGACCATTTCACCCTGCTCGGTGAATTTGATCTGGCCGCGCACGGTGCCCTGCGGCTGCGCCAGGATGGATTCGTGGGTGGGGCCGCCGCCGCGCCCGATGGTGCCGCCACGGCCGTGGAACAAACGGCATTCGATGTTGCGCGCGGCGGTGAGCGCGGTGATTTTTTTCTGCGCCTCGTAGAGATTCCAGGCCGAGGCAAGAATGCCGCCGTCCTTGCATGAATCCGAATAACCCAGCATGACCTCTTGCAGATTGCCGCGCGCCTTGAGCAGCGAGAGGTAAATGGGGTTGTCCAGCAAGGTGGTGAGCAGGGGTTCGATGCGGGTCAGGTCTTCGATGGTCTCGAATAAGGGTGTGATCTGGAGGGTGCAGAACCAGCCCTGCTCGTTGCGTCCCGCGAGGCCGGCGAGACGCGCCAGCAGCATCACCTCAATGACGTGGCTCGCTTGATGGGTCATCGAGATGACGTAGCTGCCGAAGGCCTGCGGACTCACCTCCGCGCGCATGCGCGCCACGACCTTCAACACCTCCAGCGACTCCTGGGTTTCCGGGCTCAGCACCGCCGGATCGGTGAGCAAGGGTTCGCGGCGGGCGATGGCTGCGGTCAAGGCCTCGATACGCTGCGCTTCGTTCAGGCCCAGATAATCAATTTTGTCCGGCTGCGCCGCAAACAATTCCGCAACGGCCCGCGTGTGGCGGGACGATTCCTGACGCACATCCAGACGCAACAGGAAAAAGCCGAAGGTTTCTACCAGCCGGATCAGGTCCTTGAGTTCGGCGTCGGCGATGTTGCGGTCGCCGTGCGAGCAGAGCGAATCGTGGATCAGATACAGATCGTCCAATAATTCCTGTTCGGTGGCGTAAGCGCCTTCTTGCAGCGGCAGGTCCTCGCCCTGCAGGCGCTTGCGGATGGTGCGCAGATTGCAATCCAGCCGGTGACGGATGATGTAAAGTTTGCGGCGATACGGTTCGTGGCTGAAACGGCCCTGGTTTTCGCTGAAGGTCTTGCCGCCCAACTGCTCGCTGACCTTGATGCTTTCCAGCAAGGCCGCAGTGGGGGTGCACAGTTGGCTGGAATAGGTCAGTATCCGGCTCAGCGCGGTGACGCGGTTGAGATACTCCAGCAATACCGCGCGCGCCTGCAGGCGCAGGGCCAGCGCGGTGGTTTCGGGTTTGACGTTGGGGTTGCCGTCGCGGTCGCCGCCTATCCAGGAGCCGAAGCGCATGAAGCTCGGCACTCGCAGTGAGTGCGCGTGGGCGGGGTCCTTGCCATAGGTGCGCTGCACCGCCTCCTCCAGGTAACGGTAGGTGGTCGGCACCGCCTGGAACAGACATTCGTGGAAATACAGCAGGCCGTTTTTGATCTCGTCGCGCACCTGCGGGCGCTGGGCGCGCACCTCGTCGGTCTTCCACAGGATCTGGATCATGCTCTCCAGTTTTTTGATGACATCCTCGCGTTCGCGCTTGCCGAGCCGCAGGTCATTAAGGCGCGAGCTGGTGACGAAGATCCGCCGCAACGCCTCCATGATGGTCTGGCGTTTGGACTCGGTGGGGTGGGCGGTAATCACCGGAATATAGGCGAGACGATCGAGCAGGCTCTGTAATTGCTCGGCTTTGACGCCCTGTGAATGGAGCTGCCTCAGGGTATGGTCAAAGGAGCCCACCCACAGCGGCCCGCCGGCGCGCACCTGCAGACGGCGTTGCCGGTGCTGATGGTCTTCCTCGGCGATATTCACCAGGCTGAAATAGGTGCTGAAGGCGCGGATTACGTGACTGAGGGTCTCGGTGTCCAGGGTGCTGATGAGCTGGGCGAGACGCCGCCGCTTGCGCGGGTTGGGTTGTTTGCGCAGACCGATGTAGCCCTTGCGCAGCATCTCGACCACTTTAAGCACACGGCCGCCGGCCTGGGTGTGGAGCACGTTGCCCAGCAGGCTGCCGAGCAGCTTGACGCGGCTGCGCAGTTCCTTATCGCTTAATTTACTGGCCATGGGTTGAAGTTTTGGGGAATGGACGGCTCAAGGTTTGGCAAACTCTTCATTATACCCAGATTCTGTGCCGATCTTCATCAGGGGCGTCTGGATGCTATTGCACGGTCAAGTTCGCTGGGATACCGTTGCGGGATGCAATGGTTCTATAACCTCAAAATCCTGACCAAGCTCACCCTGGCGTTTCTGTTCCTGCTCGGCCTGTCCGGTTTTATTGGCGTCTACGCCCTGGGGCACTTGGGTAAGGTCAAATACGTCGCGACCGAGATAGAACTGGACTGGCTGCCGAGCATAGTGGCGAGCGCGAATATCAATAATCATATTGGCCAATTCCGCATCGCCGAGGTGCAGCATGTCCTTTCGGCTTCCGAAGAGGATATGCGTTCCTACGAGCAGGAATTAGACCAGCAATTGAATAAAATCACCACCGCGCAGCACGAGTACCAACGCCTGATTTCCATACGGGAGGAGGAAAAGCTCTACCAAAACTTCTTACAGGCCTGGGATGCCTATCTTAAAGTTCACGAGCAGATTACTGTGTTCTCCATGGTCAACAAAGATGCGGAGGCGCAGACCTTGCTGCGCGGAGAATCTCAACAGCGCTTTGATGAGTTGACGCAGCAACTGGGTAAACTGGCCGTTCTCAATATAAAGGGAGGTGTGGAGGCAAGCCGTCGTGGCGATCGTCTTTATGAGTCGGCGCGGGCCTTGATTGTTGCTACCTTGGTGGCTTCGTTGCTATTGGGGTTGGCGCTGGCGGTCGTTATCGCCGGCTATATCAGCCGTCGGATCAAGGCGCTTGACGGCGCGGCGCGGCTGATCGCAGCGGGTGATCTCGATGTCGAGATCACCGCGACCGGCCAAGATGAATTGGGCAGCCTTGCCATGAGCTTGCGGCGAGCGGTGGAAAATATCCGCGCGATGGTTAACAAGCTGCGTGAGGCGCGCAAAGAAACGGTGAGCCTTGAGTACCAAGCCACCCACGACCCGCTCACCCAGTTGCCGAACCGCGTTTTTTTGTACACGCAGGCCGGCCAACTCATGCAGTCGAGTCAGCGCAAGCATGATGTCGTCGGGTTGTTGCTCATGGATCTCGACTCCTTTAAAGAAATCAATGATCTGCATGGGCATCATGTGGGAGATATTATGTTGGAGCAGGTGGCCGAGCGGTTGTTGAAGGCGCTGCGCGAGAGCGACACGGTGGCCCGTTTGGGCGGAGATGAATTTGTGGCGTTATTGCCGGGCATAGACTTGGAGGGGGCCATACGCTGTGCCGAGAAGATTCGCAGGGCATTGGAAGTGAAGTTTGTCATTTCAGGTTTGATTCTCAACACCAGCATCAGTATCGGGATTGCCCTCTGGCCTGAACACGGCGCAGATGTCGAGAGCATGATGCGCTGTGCGGACCGTTCGATGTATAAGGCCAAACAGACCCGCTGCGGTTATTGGGTGTGCACTGGCGAGGAGCAGGACACGTCGCACTAGCGGCCTGCTAACCGCTTAGAGCATATCCATAAACCTAAAAAAAGCTTTTGGACCGCTGAGGACGCAGAGAACCCGGAGCAAAAACCAGCCCTTAGCCCGTTAGGCCGCATCACCTGCGGGTGAGCGCGTTGGTGAAGCTATCCGCTGGAATGTCCTTGTGTGCTCCGCGACCTCTGCGGTGAAATGCCGTTTTTAGGAAAATAATTCCCCTGTGTCCCTTGCGGTGAAAAAGCTTCACCGCGGAGGGCGCGGAGGAGAAACAAATCCTTATTGAGTATTCCTCTGCGTCCTCTGCGG
>CAYUAZ010000030.1:0-13652 GCA_964442865.1 uncultured Gammaproteobacteria bacterium | reverse complement strand
CCTGCGGCAAGGAAGGCCAGAGCGTGCCGGTGGGCGTGGGCCAGCCGACGCTGCGGATTGATGGGTTGACGGTGGGCGGCACGGCGTAAGCCTGTCCACAGAGCTAAAACCCAAGTTAGTTGGTAGGGTGGGCACGCCTTTTGTGCCCACATGCACGCTGCATGTGATTCCGTGTGGGCACAAACGGCGTGCCCACCCTACACACTACAACGGTGCGAACATACGGCATAACGCTCAGAGATTCCCTAAGCGCGTTTCCAGTTCCCGCAGTTTGCTTTGCATCGCTCCACCCACATACATTTGCGGATAAGAGGCCTCGATACCCTCTTTCTTCTCACGCTCCGCGATGGACTGGGAGGCCTGCCGGAAGGCCTCGGTAAAGGAAATCTGTGTGCTCAACTGGTCCTTGAAGTAGGCCTCGCCGAAATAGGTGAAGTCGTTTTCGTTGGAACAGCCAAACGAAGTTTTGTCCTTGCGCGCGGCGGTGATGATCAGACTGTAATCGTTTTTGAGCGGCTCTATGAATCCGCCGGAGTAGCAGGCGGAGATCACGATGACGCGCCACTTGATCGCGGCGTGATCGAGCTTCGTCTTGATGTCTTCGGGGGTGATCGGATTGAGCATCAAGGGCCAGAAATCGGTGGCCAGTTCATGCTTTTCCGACCCGTGGCTGGTTATAAACAGGAATAGAATATCGTCATCGGTGCGCATGATACTACCCAGATGATCGAGCACCAGCGACAGGTTGCTGGACGAGGCCAGCGGGGTGTCCTGCGCGGTTTTTTCGTTATTGATAAGCGCGACGGAGCGGTCGCGCGTATCAAACCGTGCATCGAACTGGCGCCGGATATACTGCACCTCCTTCATGAATACGTCTTGCGGGGCGTAGCTGCCCATGCCGACGAAATACAGATCGCTGATGCCCGGCCGCTCCGGCAATAACCGGGTCTTTACCTCGGCAATTAAATCCGGTTGCCGGTAAAACACCTGTTCCGCGTTGACCCACTTGCGCGGAGCTGAAGTGGCTGCCTCGTTTCTGCCGGCCAGCCAGAAATCGGTGTGCGGCAGATAATAGAGCGGCAAAATAGCGATCGCAAAAAATACCGCAAACACCGGCAGCAACCTCGGCAAGCGGCGCGCAGTTAGCAGCTTCAGGCTACGGAAAAAAATCAGCGCCTGCCAGGCGACGAGGAGATAGTAGCTGTAATAAATCAGCCGTTGCGGCAGAACCGGCGGAACTTGCGCATAGACACCATCCAGTAACAGGGTTGCGGCATAGATGACGGGCATGGCGCTCATGGTGACCACCAGCAGCTCCAGCACCAGATACGGCATGCGATACAACCAGGCGGCGGCCACACAGGCGAACAGCAGCAGGGTGAGGCTCAGGCTGTAGGAAGACAATCCCCACGGGTTGAACTGCGCCTGGGCGCCAACGCGAAAATGGTCGGCGCCGATAGCGAGAAGGAGATCCAGCACGATGAGCGCGACGGCCTGCGCCAGGCTGATGTGAAAACCGGCGGGGCGAACCTGTCTCAGTGTCGCAAGATTTAACCCGCTGAGTAAATTTCGGTAAAAATTTCTCATTCGGGTAGCCAGTATGGCTAAGTGAGCAAAAATTCCAGCAAGGCCTTCTGCGCGTGCAAACGGTTTTCCGCTTCGTCCCACACCACGCTCTGCGGGCCGTCTATGACCTCGGCGCTGACCTCCTCGCCGCGATGTGCGGGCAGGCAGTGCATGAACATGGCATCGGGTTTAGCAAGCGCCATGAGCTTGGCGTTCACCTGGTAATCCGCGAAGTCGCGGGCGCGCGTATCCTGTTCCTGTTCCTGGCCCATGCTGGCCCACACATCGGTGACCACCAGGTCGGCGTCTTGCGCCGCCTCGTGCGGGTCGCGTATAAGTTCGGCGTGTTTCGCGCCGGCCTTGAGCAGTGCGCGGGCCGGATCGTAACCCAGCGGTGAGGCGATGCGCAGCTTAAATCCGAACAGGCGCGCGGCCTCGATGTAGGAGTGGCACATATTGTTGCCGTCACCCACCCACGCCACGGTCTTGCCTTTGATAGAGCCGCGCTGCTCGACATAAGTCTGGATGTCGGCCAGTAACTGGCAGGGATGATAGGTATCAGTGAGGGCGTTGATGACCGGCACCAGCGAGTGCGCGGCGAAGCGCTCCAGCTTTTCGTGCGCGAAGGTGCGCACCACGACGGCGTCCACCATGCGCGACAGCACGCGCGCGGTGTCTTCCACCGGTTCGCCGCGACCCAGTTGAGTATCCTGCGGCGATAAAAAAATGCTGCCGCCGCCGAACTGGATCATGGCGCTTTCAAAAGAAACCCGGGTGCGCGTCGAGGACTTCTCGAAGACCAACGCCAGCACTTTATTTTTCAGCGGCTCGTAGCGCTCTCCGGCGCGCTGTAGGGTCTTGAGCGCAATGGCCCGCTGTATCAGGGCTTTCAGTTCGGCAGAGGTGAGATCCGCCAGGGTTAAAAAATGCCGCACGCCCGCCATGTGTTACGCGGCCTTGGCGAAACTCTGAATCAGGGCGGTTACCCCCGCGACGATCTGATCGGCCTCGGCATCGCTGAGAATCAGCGGCGGCAGCAACCGCACCACATTCTCGGCGGTGACATTGATGAGTAAACCCTGCGCGAGGGCCTGGCTGACCAGTTCCGTACAGGGACGATCCAATTCGATGCCGATCATCAGGCCCTTGCCGCGGATGGCGCGCACCTGCTGCTGACCGGCCAGTGCGCGCGTAAATCCATTGAGCATGCGCTCGCCCAGGGCGTGTGCGCGCGCCGGCAGATTTTCCTGTTCCAGGGTCTTAATCACAGCGAGCGCAGCGCTGCACGCCAGCGGGTTGCCGCCGAATGTGGTGGCATGGCTGCCGGGCTTGAACACCTCCGCCGCTGCGCCGCGCGCCACGCAGGCGCCGATGGGGACGCCGTTGCCGAGTCCCTTGGCCAGCGTCATGACATCAGGTTTTATCGCGCTGTGCTGGAAGGCGAACCACTGGCCGGTCCGGCCCATGCCGGTCTGTACCTCGTCGAGCATCATCAGCCAGCCGTGTTCGTCGCACAAGGCGCGCACGCCGTCGAGATAATTTTCGGCGGGGATGTTGACGCCGCCCTCGCCCTGTATGGGTTCAATCAGCACCGCCACGATGTTGTGATTGTTCTTGGCGACGGTGCGCAGCGCATCGAGATCGTTAAAGACAGCGCGCACAAAGCCTTGCACCAGCGGCTCGAAGCCGGCCTGGATGCGGCGGTTGCCGGTGGCGGTGAGCGTGGCAAGAGTACGGCCGTGAAAGCTGTTTTCCGCCACCACGATGGTGGGTATCTGGATGTCTTTTTGATGACCGTAGAGGCGCGCGAGTTTGATGGCGGCCTCGTTGGCCTCGGCGCCGGAGTTGCAGAAGAATACCTTGTCCATGCCGGACACGCGGATCAGCTCGGTCGCTAATTCTGCTTGTTTCGCAATGCCGTAGTGGTTGGAGGTATGTACCAATTGTGCGGCCTGCTTGCACACGGCCTCGGTCACCGCCGGGTGGGCATGACCCAAGCCGCACACCGCCACCCCGCTCAGCGCATCGAGATACTTACGGCCGTGGTTGTCCCACAACCAGGCGCCGGCCCCATGATCGAAGACGACCGGCAGTCGGTTATACGTGGACATTAATGAATCCGTCATGTTCCAGAATCCAAAAAACAAAAAGGCAGCCCCATGACAGGGCCGCCAGTTATAAAGTGCAATTTTAACCTAAAAACGTCTAGCGGCAAATATGTGCAGTGTGTACTACGTCATCCGGCAAACAGAGCCACGCCGTGTCCTGCAGCGGCCATAAAGAACAGCATGGGGATCGAAAGCGCGGTGTTGACACGCGAGGTAACAAAAGCCACGCGCCGTGCCTTGGCCTTCTCGGCGTCCGTGGCGGGTTTCAGGCCCAGAACCTTTTTCTGATTCGGCCAGATTATTCCCCATACATTCAACAGCATGATCGTGCCCAGCCAGGCGCCCAGGCCGATGATGACATCGCTGCCCTGTAGCGTGAAGGCCGACATAAAGCGCGGGCCTAACAACGCCGCACCCGCAAGCCAGGTGACGAGCGCCGACCAGCGGAACCACCACAGCGCACGCGGCAACACATATTTAGCGATGCCTGCGCCCCCGGGGCCGCCTTGATCGGCATTGGCCGCCGCCATCGCGGGGGCCTGCACAAAGTTAAAGTAATACAGCAGGCCGATCCAGACGATGCCTGCGAGAAAATGAATCCAGCGTTCGATGAGCAGTACTAATTCCATGGTGTCTTCCCCTGATTTACACGAGTGCGCCAGCAACCAGCGCCAGAATAACGGTCAATACCAAGCCTGATACAATGGTGCCTATGATGGAGTCGAGCGGATTTTTCATGGGTTTTTATCCTCACAAGATGTGCCCAACGAATGAGCGCGAGTTCAAAGAGTAAAGCAGCCCGCCCGACAATGCAACAGACAAAATATCTGAAATATGTGCGGAATTAGCGGCGAGTTAAGGCTGGACGGCCTCGCCCCGGATAGCGATGCGGTGCAGCGCATGACGGCGGCGCTGGCACGGCGCGGCCCAGACGACAGCGGCTATTACCAAAACGGACCTCTGGCCTTCGGCCAGCGGCGGCTGGCGATCATTGATCTCTCGCCTCGCTCGCACCAGCCGATGCAGGACAAAGCGCTGGGTCTCTGCATCGTATTCAATGGCACGATCTACAACTATCAAACACTGCGCACCGAACTGCAGGCACAAGGCTACACATTTTTTTCCGGCGGTGATACCGAAGTCATACTCAAGGCCTACGCCGCATGGGGCGAGCGCTGCGTGGAGCGCCTGCACGGCATGTTCGCCTTCGCCATCTGGGATGAAACCCGGCAAACCCTGTTCCTGGCGCGCGACCGCTTGGGCATCAAACCGCTGTACTACAACCACACTCAAAATTATTTGCGCTTCGCCTCCACCCCGCAGGCGCTGCTGGTGGCGGGCGGCGTGGATACACATATTGACCCCATTGCGCTGCACCATCAGCTCACGCTGCATGCCGTAGTCCCCGCGCCGCGCACGATATTGCAAGGCATCCGCAAGCTCGCCCCCGCCACGACCATGACCGTGGACGCGCAAGGCCGCATCACCACACGCCAGTATTGGCGGCTCGACGCGCAGCCTGCGTCACAGCCGAAATCCGAACCAGAGTGGATCGAAGCCATCCATCAAAAACTGCGTGAGGCGGTGGAAAAACGCCGCGTGATTGCCGACGTGCCGGTCGGCGTGCTGCTCTCCGGAGGTCTCGACTCCAGCTTGATCGTGGCGTTGCTCGCCGAGGCCGGCCAAAAAAACCTGCTTACCTTTTCCATCGGCTTTGAAGACGTGGGCGCGGAAAAGGGCAGTGAGTTCGAGTTTTCGGATCAGGTCGCGGAGCGTTATGCGACACAGCATCAGCGTTTTCTAATCCCCAACCGCGAAGTGCTTGCACGCCTGCCGGAGTGCGTGCGCAACATGTCCGAACCGATGGTGGGGCAAGACGCGGTAGCGTTTTATCTGCTGGCCGAGCGCGTATCGAATGAAGTTAAAGTCGTACAGAGCGGACAAGGTGCGGACGAGGTGTTCGGCGGCTATTTCTGGTATCCACTCATGGAGGCGGAGCATGGCAGTGATCTGGAGCGTTTTCGTAAACATTACTTTGATCGCACGCACGCAGAGTATCTGGAAACCGTTACGCCTCGCTACCACGGCACCGACCACACTTCCGCGCTGGTGGAAACGGCTCTTGGTGAGCAAGATGGCGCCTTCCTGAATCGGGTATTACGTTTCGATGTCACCACACTGATCGTGGACGATCCGGTCAAGCGCGTGGACAACATGACCATGGCTTGGGGACTGGAGGCACGAGTGCCATTTCTCGATCACGAATTGGTAGAGCTCGCCGCCGCCATGCCGCCGGAATTAAAACTCAAAAGCGGCGGCAAACATCCATTAAAGGTGATCGCGCGTGGCCTGCTCCCCGACGCCGTGATAGACCGCCCTAAGGGTTATTTCCCCATGCCCGCGCTGAAATACGTGCGCGGGGAATTTCTAAACTTCATGCGCGAGGTGCTGCACTCGGAGGCCTGCCAACAGCGCGGCCTGTTTCAAAGCTCCTATGTAGAAAAACTGCTCGCCGCGCCCGAGCAGCACATGACACCGCTCAACGGCAGCAAGCTGTGGCAACTTGCGCTGCTGGAATATTGGCTGCAAGTCAATGTAGACGGTTGAGCGCCCAATATGGTCACATACCCCGATTGACAAACATATTTATTGTAGCTACAGTAAAGAACGTATATCGAGTTTGATCCTGCCAAAGATGCAGCAAACCAGACGAAGCATGGCATTTCCTTAGCCTCGGCATACGAACTCGATTGGGAAGCTGCGCTAGTGTGGGTTGATAACCGCTTTGAGTATGGCGAGTTGCGTATGATCGCGCTTGCACCGAGAACCGGTATACTCTACTACGTAGCCTTTGTGGAGCGTGGCAAGGTGAGAGGGATCATCAGCCTCCGCCGAGCCAATCGTCGCGGGGTAAAACACTATGTCGAAAATATCTAAACGTCAGTCCGTCGTGATGCCTACTTCACAAGAAGACAAGGCCATCACCTTGGCGGCTAAAGGTGATCCAGACGCTCAGCCGCTCACGCCAAAGCAGTTGAAGTCCATGGTTCCCACGCGCGTCTTGCGCGGGCGCCCCAAGTCCGAGAACACAAAGCAACTCGTATCAGTACGCTATAGCCCGGAGGTCTTGGCATATTTCAAGTCCACAGGCGAAGGTTGGCAATCCCGTATGGACAGAGTGCTGCGCGCCTATGTCATGCGCCATTCCCGCCGAGCGTGAAGTTACTCATACAAACGAGTGGATCAAGTTCATTGCATGACTGTTTGAGGCACGATGTGTGATAGTCATACAATGAACCCGACCCCTTTGTTCTTTTGTTCTTTCTTTGTTCTTTTAAGACGCTATGTTTAAAATGCAGCAACTGGGAAAAAGAATTACAATAGTTGGCGTAACTGCAAGTGGCAAAACGACATTTGCTCGAAAACTTGGAGACATAATCAAGCTCCCCATTATTTTTATTGACTCAATAATGTGGACGCGCGGATGGGAGTACATCGGGGACGGCGAAGTAACAAAGAAACTTGATCATGCAACATTAGGTCCAGAATGGATACTGGAGGGTTATATTGTAAAGGACTCGCGACCGTTTGTATTTGAGCGTGCTGATACGATCATTTATCTTGATTACTCTCCCTGGATTGCGTCGTGGCGATGCATCATTCGCTGGTTAAGACACAGAACGAATCCGCGACCTGAACTTCCAGAGAGTCCTGAGAAATTCCGTTTCAAATTTTTGGAATTAGTCTTGATTAATCGCGAGTCCCGTTCTTTACATGCATTTCTTGAGTCCATTCCAGACAAAAGCAAAATTATTAAATTTTCTTCGCCTAAAGTGGCAAGACTTTTTCTTTGTAACCTACAGTCATAGCAGTCATAAAGCAATAAAGCAATAAAGCAATAAAGCAATAAGCAATAAAGCAATAAGCAATAAAGCAATAAGCAATAAAGGGGACGCTTCCCTTTTATAATGGTGCGCCTTCCGGAAAATAAGGGTAACGTCGCCTTTTGTGTGACTGCAAGTGAACGCCCTCTAAACTGTCAACGCGCATATACGCAGCTTGTCATGACAATGGAAATCTTGTAAGGTTGCGCCGCTATGCACGCGCGATACTTAGTCAACCGCACCGGCTCCGGCAGGCTGCTCAGCCTGCTGCTGGTCTTGTCGCTGGTGTTCGCCGCGCTGCATGTCAGCCAGCATGATCTGGTCGAGGGTAGTGGCGGTTCTGCCAGTCACAGCGAATGCCAGCTCAGTCATGTGCCTGGCGCGCAATTGTGCTCGCCCCTCGTACCCGTGCTGTTGCTGGTTCTGGCCTTCGTGCTGGTGCTCAGCGCCACTGCTATCTATACCCAAAGCTCGGTACGCCTGCAGTGTATCCGCGCCCCTCCCCCACCCTCCTGATCTTTTTTCATCGGTAGTTCACTGCCGCGGCGCGCTGTATTGGGCGTGCCGTGGTCTTGATTTTTGACCGGATAGATACAGGAGTCGTGTATGTTGAACAAATTCACCCGCTACTCGCGGGCGGCCGCGTCCGCCTGCATGTTTGCCTATTCAGGCGCCCTGCTGGCCGACGGTGCCGAAGCAGTGCAGCAACGCCTGTTGGAACTCGAACAACAGATGTTGAGCACGCAACAGGCCTACGAGCAGGAAATAAAGTCTTTGAAATCGCGCATCAGCGCCATGGAGGGCGCGGCTCAACAGGCCCAGCCGGCAGCCACTCCGGCCCACACCACAGCGGCGCCCGGCCACACCCCTATCCAAGTAGGGCTGAGCGGCCTGTTCACCGCCGGCGGATCGAGCGTGGACAACGCGGCCCTGGAAGGGCTGCAAGCCGGCGCACATGATCCTAACCGTAACGGCTTCACGGTGCAGAACGTGGAGCTTACCCTGGGCGGCACGGTAGACCCTTACTTCGACGCGCAGGCCAGTCTCATTTTGCAGATTGACGCGGGCGGCGAAACCACGGTTGAACTGGAGGAGGCCTTTTTCACCACGCGTGGCTTGCCTGCGGGATTGCAGGTCAAGGGCGGGCAGTACTTCACCGAGTTTGGCCGGCACAACCCGCAGCATCCACATAGCTGGGCCTTCGTGGATCAACCGCTGATACTGTCGCGTCTGTTCGGTGGCGACGGCCTGCGCAGTCAAGGCGCGCGCGTTTCCTGGCTGACCCCCGCGCCGTGGTATTCGGAACTCTATTTTGGCGCGCAGAATCCCAACGGTGAAACGACGACCAGCTTCCTGTTTGAGGGAGGCGAGGAAATCGCCGGTTTCACCTTGCTGGATCGTGATGCACGCAATCTCGGCGACCTGCTGTATTCGGCGCGCTGGCTGAATGGTGTGGATTTATCCGACACCGTGTCCATGAACCTGGGTCTCTCCGGACTGCGCGGGCCGAACGCCAGCGGCCCCGGCAACGACACGGCGATCTACGGCGCCGATCTGTATTTAAAGTGGCAACCCGCGCAAAGCCAACGCGGCTTCCCCTTTGTGGCTTGGCACAGCGAAGTGTTGAACCGGCGCTACCAGACGGATGACGCCGCGCTCAAGGACTGGGGCGGTTTTACCCAGGCGCTGTGGGGCTACACGCCCGGCTGGGTGGCGGGCCTGCGCCTGGAGTATGCCGAAGGAAGCGGCGGGGCGGCCGGATATGACATCAGCGCCGATGCGTTGCGTGCCAACCGCACGCGCCTGTCGCCCAACCTGACCTGGTATCCCACCGAATACAGCAAGTTGCGCCTGCAATACAACCGCGACTGGGCGCAGCACTTGCCGGAAAAGGACGCCCACGCGCTGTGGTTGCAATTCGAATACAGCCTCGGCGCGCACGCCGCACATACTTTTTAGGAGCGCGCCATGCACTTTATTCGCAAGTTTTTTCTAACCGTAGTCCTATTGGCGCTGCCGCTGCCCTCCCATGCCGCGCTCAAGGTGGTGGCCACCACGCAGGACCTGGCGGCGCTGGCACAGGCCGTGGGCGGGAACCGGGTGGAGGTGATCAGCCTCACCCCGGGCACGCGTGACCCGCACTACGCCGAGGCTAAACCCGGCATGATCCGCCAGGTCTATCAGGCCGATCTGTTGCTGCTGGTCGGCGCGGATCTGGAGATCGGCTGGCTGCCGCCGCTGCTGCAGGCGGCGCGCAACCCGCGGGTGCTGCCCGGCAGCGCCGGCTATCTCGATCTTTCCGGGATGGTTCCGCTACTGGGCGTGGCCAGCGCGCCGGTGACGCGCGCCATGGGTGACGTGCATGCCCAGGGCAACCCCCACTACTGGCTAAATCCGGCCAACGGTCTGCGCATGGCGCAGGCCATTGCCGCGCGGCTCAGCACGCTGGATGATGCGCATGCGGCGGAATATCAAACCAACCTGGCAAACTTTGAGCAACTGTTGCAGACCAAGATGACGGCGTGGCAAGCGGCGCTGGCGCCGCTCAAGGGCAAGCCAGTGATCGCCTATCACAGCTCGTTTTTGTATCTCGCCGATGCCTTCGGCCTGGTCATCGCCGAGCAGGTGGAGCCCGTGCCCGGTATCGCGCCGGGCGCCGCCCACCTGCAAAAATTGGTGGCGCTTATCAAGACGGATCAGGTAGGGTTATTGATTATGGAACCCTATTACGAACGGCGCTCGGCCAGCTACCTCGCGGAACGTACCGGCATCAAGATTGCCGTGCTGCCGAATTCGGTAGGGAGCACGCCGGAGATCGCGACCTACTTCGATCTGTTCGACAGCATCGTCGCCGCCTTGCAAAAGTCCGAGGCGCTCTAATGGAAACTCTGAAAAAGTCATCCATGATATTTTTCAGAGACGAAAAACGAAAAGTGCGATTTTCGTTTTTCTGCATTCTTCAATCACTTGCCGCGATTAAAGAATGTCGCTACCTCCCTGTAGCGCAGAAACCTCCGACTTACATCAGAGGTTCCTGAAGTGGAAGGCTGGATGATCTTGCTGCCGGCGCTCGCCCTGAGCGTGCTGATGATCGTCACGCACACCTATCTGGGGCTGCACGTGCTGGCGCGCGGTATTATCTTTGTGGACCTGGCCCTGGCCCAGGTAGCGGCGCTGGGAGCGAGCCTGGCGTTCCTGCTCGGCCATGACGCCCACGGCAGCGCGGCCCTCCTCTATGCCTTCGGCGCCTCACTACTCGCCTCGCTCGGCTGCGCCTGGCTGGGCAAGATAGCGGATGTCACCACGCGCGAGGTGGCCATCGGTTGTGTGTATGTGGTGGCGAGCGCCTTGTCTATCTTGATTTTGAGTCGCTCCAGTGTAGGGATGGAGGAGCTGAAAACCCTGCTCAACGGAAACATCCTGTGGGTACGCTGGCAGGAAGTCGGTGTAATCGCCGCCGTCTATTCCTTGTTGATCGGAGCGCAGTTCATGTTGCGCAACCGTTTTGCGGTGCTGGCGTTCGGCAAGCAAGTCACATTCGGGCGCGAGCTGGTGTTCTTTATGTCATTTGCCGTGGTCATCACGCTCGCGGTGCAGATCGCCGGCGTGTTGCTGGTGTTCGCCCTACTTATCATCCCCGCCTTCAGCGCTACGCTGCTGGCCGCTACACCGGCACTGCGGCTGCTGCTGGGTTATCTGCTGGGCCTGACGGGCAGCGCCATAGGCTTGTGGCTCTCCTATGCGGCGGATCTTCCCTCCGGCACCACGATGGTGGCGGTGCTGGGCCTGCTGCCGCTGGTGGCGCTCGCCCTGCGCCCACTGGCAGGTCTGATCAAGGCGCGGCGCGCATCGGATGATTAACGGCCTGCGGCAAACAGCGGGATCGGGGGGCTGCTATTTTTTGCTAATAATGCACGTGTTCCATGTCCGCCGCGTCTTCATTCTTAAGCGAGCGGCCACAGTAAATGCGCGTCCAGCATTAAGCGGTGACGCGCCTTGCGCGCGCTAAGTATTTACCGGGCCGGTAATCGCGCTCTCAGTCCGTTGGCCACCGCCAGAAGTTCGCTTGCCTCGTGCACCAGCACCGTCACCGCCACGCCGAGAATGCCGGCGACGGCGAGCGGGATCATCGCGGCAAGAATCGCGATGGAGAAGACGATGTTCTGCGCGCTCACCCGCCGCGCCTTGCGTCCGAGGCGCAAAGCCTCCTCCACCTTGAGTAGATCGTCGGCCATGAGGGCCACGTCTGCGGCCTCGATGGCCGCGTCGCTACCGGCGACGCCCATGGCCATGCCGCAGGTGGCGGCGGCGAGTGCCGGAGCATCGTTCACGCCGTCACCGACCATGAGCACGGCGCCGTGCTCGCGTTCCAATTGGCCCACGGCGCGCACCTTGTCCTCCGGCTTTAGATCCGCGCGCACGTCGTCGATGCCGAGCGTGCGCGCAAAGGCCTGAGCGGTTCGAGCGTTGTCGCCGGTCAGCATCACGGTGCGCAACCCGAGCGCGTGCAGCGCGGCGATGGCCTGCTTGGCCTCGGCCCGTACCCGGTCCTGAAGCGCGAGCAGGCCGCGGATGCCCGTCGCTGTTCCGACCAGCACAACGGTCTTACCCTCTTCCTGCAGCTGGGCGACTTGCGTTTGCACCGCACTCAAATCGGCGCCCTGGCCTTCAAACAACTTGGGGTTGCCCACGTACCACGCCTGTCCCTGAACGAGACCCTTGGCTCCGGCGCCGGTGAGCGCCTCGAAATCGCGAACCTCGGCTGGCGACGCGCCCAGTTCGCGCGCCTTGTTCACAATCGCCCGGGCCAGCGGATGCTCGGAGAAATATTCCAATCCCGCCGCGCGCGACAGGAGTTCTTTCTCGTCGCCTTCCAGCGGGATCACGTCGGTCACGACCGGCTCGCCATGAGTGAGCGTGCCGGTTTTGTCGAAGGCCACGACCCGAATCGTGCCCAGGTGTTCGAGGTGCGCGCCGCCTTTAATGAGTATCCCGCGCCGGCCGGCGGCGCCGATGCCGGCGGCCATGGCGATGGGCATGGACATGATGAGGGCGCAGGGGGCGGCCGCGACCAGGAGAACGACCGCGCGCAGCGACCACTGCTCCCATGAGAGATCAAACACCCAAGGCGCGAACAAGAACAATCCGGAGGCCACGAGCACCGCCGGGCTGTAGCGCCGCCCGAAGCGTTCGATCCACTGCTGCGCCTTGCCCTTGCGCTCCTGCGCCTCTTCGACGAGATGGATGATCTTCGAGAGCGTGTTGTCGGCGAACGCCGCGGTCGCCTCGATTTCGAGCGCCCCTTGGCGATTGATGCTCGCGGCGAACACCTTCATGCCCGGCCCCTTGTCCACCGGCACCGACTCGCCGGTCACGGGCGATTCGTCCAGGCTCGATTGACCCATGCGGATAATGCCGTCGGTGGGTAGAGATTCTCCGGGACGCACCAGAAAGCGGTCGCCGGGCCTGAGGCTGTCCGCGGGCACGGTGATCTCCCGCCCGTCGCGTAGCACGTGCGCCTCCTTGGGCGCGAGATCGAGCAGCGCGCGGATCGCGTGGCGCGTGCGCGCGTAGGTGTATTCCTCGGTGCCTTCGGCCGCACCGTACAGGAACACCAGCGCCGCCGCCTCGTCCCACAGCCCGAGGATACCCGAGCCGGCAGTCGCCGCGATCATCAGCATCTCGATGCCGATCTCACGTTTTTCGATGAGTTTCTCGATCCCCTCGCGGGTCCAATGCCAGCCGCCGAGCGGGATGGCGATCCAGTAGAAGACGTTCTCGACGCGCTCAGGAATGAAGTCCAGATACGCAAGCACGAAGCCCACGCCGGCGATCAAGCCGGCGAGCAGCGCGTTGCGCAGCGGCGGGTAGCGCCACCAGGAACCGGCGTATCCAGTCTCGTTCTGATTTTCTTGCATGCGGTTACCCTCTTAGGCAGTGGAACGCCGCATCAGTGATGTGGTTGCATCGGATAAAGACCTCATTCACGGGTGCTGCTCCGGGTGCGAATGACGTTTTGCCTTCCCTTTAAGTTTCTCGGCCATGATGCGGCTCCTCTAAAATCAAATGGTCACAGCGGAGAATGCACTGCGTT
>CAYUAZ010000029.1:0-14067 GCA_964442865.1 uncultured Gammaproteobacteria bacterium | reverse complement strand
GCGCCAAGGAGCGCATCTTCTCGTTCCGCGACGAGTTCGGCCAGTGGGACCCGAAAAATCAGCGTCCCGAACTGTGGGACCTGTACAACACGTGCGTACACCCCGGTGAACACATGCGCGTGTTTCCTTTGAGCAACTGGACAGAGATGGACATCTGGCAATACATCGCCCAGGAAAAGCTCGAAGTACCTATCATTTATTACGCGCACCGGCGCGACGTGGTGTGGCGCGGCGGCTGGCTGCCGGTGTCACATCTGGTGCAGCCCAAGGCAGGCGAGGAGGTAAAAAACCTCATGGTGCGGTTTCGCACCGTTGGCGACATGAGTTGCACCTGCCCCGTGGAGTCCGACGCCGCCACACCCGAACAGATTATTGAAGAAACCGCCACGACGCGCATCACCGAACGCGGCGCCACCCGCATGGACGACCGGACCTCAGAGGTCTCGATGGAATTGCGCAAGCGCGAAGGGTATTTTTGAATTAGTGTTCCCTCCCCCTTGATGGGGGAGGGATAGGGTGGGGGTGAGAAGTGTACTGTTCACCCTCCCCCTACCCCCTCCCATCGAGGGAGGGGGTTTTTATCCAGGCAAGCAGATCAGGATTTCAATAATGGACTTACTACGTTTCAGCACCGCCGGCAGCGTGGACGACGGCAAGAGCACGCTCATCGGCCGCTTGCTGTACGACTCCAAATCCATCTTCGAGGATCAACTGGAGGCCATCGAACGCACCACCGAGCGGCGCGGCGGCGGCGCGGTGGACTTATCGCTGCTCACCGACGGCCTGCAGGCCGAACGCGAGCAGGGCATCACCATAGATGTCGCCTACCGCTATTTCGCCACGCCCCGGCGCAAGTTCATCATCGCCGATACCCCCGGTCACGAACAATACACGCGCAACATGGTCACCGGGGCCTCCACCGCCAATCTCGCCATCATTCTTATAGATGCGCGCAAAGGCGTGCTCATCCAGTCGCGCCGCCATGCCTTCATCTCACACCTGCTCGGCATCCCCCATATCATCGTGGCGATCAACAAGATGGACCTGGTGGAGTATGCTGAACAGGTTTACGAAACCATCCGCGCCGAGTTCAGCGCGTTTCTCACCCAGCTCGGCATAAAGGATGCGCGCTTCGTGCCGATCTCCGCCTTACTCGGCGATAACGTGGTAGAGCGCAGCTCACACATGCCCTGGTATCGGGGCGAAGCCCTGCTCGGCATCCTGGAGACGGTAGTTATCGCCCAGGACATCAACCTGCGTGATTTTCGTTTTCCGGTCCAGTTCGTATGCCGCCCGCCGGGCATGTTGGATTTCCGCGGCTACATGGGGCGCATCGAATCTGGAAAAATCACGGTGGGCGACGAGATCACCGTGTTGCCTGTGGGGCTACGCTCGCGTATCAAGGAGATCGTGACCTATGACGGCACGCAGCGCAGCGCCTGCGCGCCGCAATCCGTCACCCTCACACTCACCGACGAGATTGATATCTCGCGCGGCAACATGCTGGTGCACTCTGCACAACCGCCGCGAGTGGACAAGGAATTCAGCGCCATGCTGTGCTGGATGAGCGATGAACCGTTTGCGCCCCATCGCAAATACCTCATCAAACACACCACCCAGACCGTCAAGGCCGTGATGCCTGAGATCGAGTACAAGGTGGACATCAACACCCTGGCGCATAACGACGCGACTGAATTAAAGATGAATGACATCGCCCGCGTGCGCGTCAAGACCCTGAAGCCACTGCCATGCGATTCTTACCGCGACAATCGCGCCACCGGCGCCTTCATCGTCATAGATGAGCACAGCAACAATACCGTCGCGGCGGGGATGATTGAAGGCGTGCCTTAACAGATTGTTAAAAAAGCCTAATCACCACCCATTAGATGACGTATGGCAACTCCTTTACTTGCAACAAACTCCGAAGATCTTGCAACAGATCCAGTCGGTTGCAGCGCCAACAGACAGTCCTAGAACAGCTTCAAGCATAGCCGCAAGTGCTCCTGCCGAAACGTGGGCTAACTCTGCAAGCGCTATGACAGCTGCCGACGCGGCCAGTGCTTCAGCCGTCAACAAAACTATGATTGCAACAATTGCCCAAATGGCAATTCTACAACCCCAACATCCGCCTCTCATATTTCAATCCTCCTATCACATCCCAAGTGTATAAGCGCTACCCGATGATTCTCGCCCTTAACCGGAGGGGGAGACCAGAATCAGAAGCTGTGCTTGACTCCCAACGCAAATGAATGCGGGTCTCTGCCCGGAACACCGGGCAACACAATGTTAGTCGAGCCGGTTTGACCCAAACCATAGGTACCATCGGCCGCATTGTCCATTCGTGCGTAGAGACCGTAGATCTCGGTGCGTTTGGAAAAGGTGTGCGATATTCCCAGCGCGAAATAGCGAGCACCGTCATTGGCCAAATTCCCATCGCTGTCCTCTGCCTTGGCATAAGCGAAACGCAACGTGCTGTTGCCCAGTTTATGCGTCAGCCCTATATACCAGGCGTTGCGGTCGGAGGTGCGTGGCATCGTGCCCATATCCTCATCTGAGCGCAGCGATTCGTAGATGGCAATTAGCGTCGTGGCGCCATTGAAGGCATAGCTGCCGGCGACTTTGTCTGCACTGCGGCTATTAGCACCATTAAAATTATTCTGCGCCGCGTGCGCGTAGGTGAAGTACCAGGGTCCGTTGCTGTAATTGATCTGCGCGCCCCAGCGGTCGCGGTTATTGCTCGAGTTCTCGCCGAAACCGTATTGCAACTGACCGCCAACCCCGTGTGATTTTGGCGCAAAATAAATGATGGAATTGGTGATGCTCGTGTCATAGAGATTGGTGCCATGCACGTTAGCCATGATTGAAGCATAATCGGCGATGATGCCGGCGAACACATCCAGTGCGCCGGTGGCCGTCTTATACGGTTGGCCAAACAACCCTAACGCGACGGTACCGTATTCGGCACTGCTCAAGCCCACATAGGCTTCGCGTGCGCTACCAAACAATAGCGCTGCGCCGCTGTCTATGCCGTCGGCGCTGGCTTCCATCAAGAATACTGTTTTTAAACCCTCCGCTAACCCCTCCCATCCCTTAAAACCAAGACGTGAACCGTTGCTCGCGATGTTGGTTCGTTGTCCCAGGTTTGGCCCTCCTCCTCCCCGAGAGCTGATCTCGACGGCCATATTAGTCTGACCATAGAGCGCCACTTGACCCTCATCCGCCTGCAGAGGCGGCGCCATGCCCAGCGTCTCAGCGATGGCTAATGCGATAATCTTTTTTTTCATGGGCTGTGAAACTATTGCTGGTCAAAAAACTTCAGCGCCGGAGTCCCGTGGGCCGCTGCACCGCCGGCTCGTAGGGCCGCCGCCAACAGCACCGCTTCGGCGACTTCCTCCCGTGTGGCGCCCGCGCTCTTGGCCTATGTTACGTGCGTTTCAATGCAATAAACGCATTGGGTCGTGTGCGCAACCGCTACCGCGATGAGCTCCCGGTACTTGCGCGGGATGTTGCCGTCCTCTCGCGCCACGATCGCATCCAGATTCACCATGCCTTGAACTCCACGGGCGCGAGCCAGGTGATCTCGTTGAGAAGTTTTAGGTCGTTTTCGTCGTGATAATGATTGGGCATCAGCGAAGCTCCGTTGCCTGGTTTGTCAAAGTTAATCAACATGGGCAGTCGCTGCCCAATCAAAAGGGCAGCCTATCGAATTGAAGGAATATACTGCTGCAACTCATCTTTTAAATGCGCAACCTCCCCGATGATTCTGTGCACTTCCTGGCCATCGTGGAGAATGATCAACTCCGGTAGATATTTCACGCTGAGATCGCGCGCCACCCCAAAGTTTCGATCCACATTCAACTCCACCAATTGAAACGCCCCGGGATACTCCCGCAGCAACATCAATAACTCTTGTTCAAGAATACGACATGATGCGCACCAAGGAGCCCAACAGCGCAGTACTGCGCTCCCAATAAACTCCGCCAGCAACCACGAATAATTACTGCTCTCCAGGGCAAACTGAGATATATCGGGCAGAGGCAATAGCCGTGCTGTTTCTGTCGTCATAGGATAGGTTTTCATATCGTCCTCACAGGGTGTGGCTCATCATCCGCTCGCTGCGCTGATAGGCGGCCTGGATGCTTTCGAGCACCGGCGGCGTGAAAATAATGGTATTCTCGATCGGCAGCTCCCCCTGCAACGCAAGCAGTATGTTTTCCAAATTGATGGTTTTCATGAAGGGGCATAAAGAGCAGGTGCCAATGAACTTCTTGCCCGGATATTCAACCCGCAACTGATCGCTCAGACCGCACTCGGTCACCATAAAAAAACTGTTGATCTCGGGATGATCCGCGACAAACTTTTTCATCGCGCCGGTGCCGCCGTGCATATCCCCGTGGCTGTAAAGTGAAGGATCCACCTCGGAGTGAAATAACACCGCCGTGTCGGGGTGCTTCTTTCTGAAGCTGATGACCTGGTCCACGGTGTAGGTATCGTGCACCACGCACTTGCCCTCCCAGGTGATGATTTCCTTGTTCAACTCCTGCTGCTCCTGCTGCAGAGATTTGCCGAACGCATGATCGGGATAGAACAATATCTTCGGGGCGGGAATATTGGCGATCACCTTGCGTGCATTGGCGGAGGTCACGACATAATCCGATACTGCCTTGACCTCGGCGGTGGTCGTCGCATACGCTACGGCCGGTGCCCCGGGGTGGCGCGCTTTGAGTTCCAGCACCTCAGCCACCGTGATACTGTCCGCCACGGAGCAGCCCGCCTCTGTGCTGGGACAGATCACCGTTTTTTCAGGTGAGCCGACCTTGATCATCTCGGCAAGCGAAATTACCGCACAGGCGATAATCATCTCGACATCGGATTCCTGCCCCCGGCGGATGAGCCCCAGGGCATCCTCCGCATAATCTGCCACGCCGTAGACGATGTCCGGTGTCATATAGTGATGCGCCAGGATAAGTGCGTTCTTTTCCCTCTTTAGCTTATTGATGGCATGGGTAAATGGGGCGATGACCTCGCAGTCATCCCTACGGTAGCCCGTTTTACTGAGCTTGTCGTACAGCCTTTCGGTTTCTTTCGAAAGCGCTTCAATATCAATGTCCGCTAATGAATTCATATCAGGTCCCTTAGCTATTACCTTTGTGGATGGATGAAAGCGCAGTTACGTCTCCAACAAACTTCGGCTGAACAGTGCGTTGTATCAGCTCGATTTGTCTTGATTTAAGCAATATCTTAAGCCGGTGTAAATACCTATTAGTAGGTAGATTATAGGCTGGCACTAACTCTAACTACGTAGTTAAATTTACAAGTTCCCCTTAAACAGTTAATAAACAATAGCCTTGGCCCTAACCCCGACAAGCTGAACAGACAGGCCTTATGAAGTACATATCACTGTATTTTAAGAACATTCTTAAGATCATTGGGAATTCAGTTCCCCTTATTAAATGCCGGCTTAACATCACCTTGACATGATCTCTGGTATTTACTACCGTAGTAGCTACCATCCAATCGGTAGTGCTTCTCTCGGAAAACAAACCTGGCGCACCTCTTCCTCGTCCGACTCTTATGGGCCACCTTTGACGCACAGGGAAGAGCGACTACGCAGGGATCAACTCATGTCGCGGGTGGCCGCTTGCCAATACCTTAACGAACCTTAGGAGCCCTGTTATGCAAATGAATGACGCGGAATTTTGGGAAATGGTGGATGACACCCGCCTGCAGACCGAATACAACGTAGATCGCCAGGTCATCAGCCTGCAAAATCTCTCGCTTGAGACGCTGCAGAATATCTTTCTTCAATATCGCTATTTCACAAAATATTACAGTGGTGACTTAGGGTTATTGATTTTTAAGGTGCCGGATGGCAAATTCAAGAGCCTGATGGCCGAGATTCTTTACGAAGAACTGGGTAACGGTGACCCTACGCGCGCTCACACTCAATTGTTAGACCATTTCCTGCTGGGCATAGGGGTCCATGGTGATCGGCTGGAAAACTCACTCGAACCTGAAAATGCCTTATTGCTGGAAGAGGCACGCCGGCTTATGCTGGCGAACCCTCCGGCGTATGCGATCGGCCTGCGCGGCATGGGCGGCGAATGTTTATGCCAGATCTACCTTACCGCCGTGTATAAATCGCTCCTCAAAAACCCGCTTATCCTGGAACTAAAGGACGCCATTGATTGGACATTCTGGGAGATTCATACCGGGGAAGTGGATATCGAGCATCGTACAAAGGTGCGCGCGGCCATCAATGAGATTATCGGAACTGACCCGGATAGTATAGAATACATCGCCGCTGGCTATCTCAAGGCCAAAAACGCCTGGGACAGTTTTTGGGCGAACAGCCATCGGTTAACTCATGGCCAAACACTTCCCACTACCCCCATCGGTCGAACTCGTTGACGACTCGGGAGTAAGTAAAGTGTATCGCAGGAGCGATAAGGAATTAAATTTTAATGAAAGACCGGCGCACGCAACTCCTGGATGTCGCGCAGGACATCATTCAACGCCGCGGATACAATGCCTTCAGTTATCAGGATCTGTGCATTGTCGTTCATATCCGTAAGGCCAGCATTCATCATCACTTCCCCAAAAAGGAAGATATCGGACTTGCGCTCATCCAGCGCTACACCGAGAACTTCTCGGAAATACTCCATAACATATCCGCAGAACAGCCCCGCCCACGCGCGCAGTTAGAGGCCTACTGTTACCTGTTCGACTACACGCTGAGCAGCTCCAACTATGAAAAACTCTGCCTCGGTGGGATTATGGGCGCGGAGCTTCTTAGTCTGCCAAAAACCATCCACAGCGCTATCGCTGACTTTTGCCGCGTCAACGAGGAATGGCTACAGGAAGTGCTTCAGACCGGAATCAGCCAAGGCGCATTCAAGCCCGAGACAGATCCTGACAATATGGCGCGTTTGATCTTCAGCAGTCTTGAAGGCGCCATGCTGGCCGCCCGCATTGAAGGCAGAGCGGAATACGTGCGTCAGGTGATACAACAGTTCCGCGATCTGCTTTATACAAAGCCATCACGCTCAACGACGCCACGTCAAAAGCCTCCTAAAACTGCGGCGCCTGCACAACGGCGAACGAAATCAGGTAAAGGGAGGAGAGCGAGGCAGGGCTGAAAAGCCTCGCCACCAAAAAAAACGGGCGCCGAGGCGCCCGTTTAAACAGCTTTTGTTGTTATTAGGTAGACTTAGAAGCTGTGCCCAACGCCAACCTCGATACCATTGTCAAATCCGCCTGGGCCCATCTTGTCGCCATCCGCATACAGAGCGAACAGCTTGGTGCGCTTGGACATCGCGTGATCCAGACCTATCGCCCACAGACTCTGATCATCGCCAAAATTGTTACGGGCATATTGGATCTTCGCGGTGTTAGCGCCGAATTTCTGCGCCAAGCCCAGGGAGTAGGCGGTTATGCCTTTGGAACCGTCCAGCTTGGTTCTTTCGACCATACCGTTGACCGTGGTGTCGCCGAAGCTGTAGCCGACGCCCACCTTGTTGCCTGTCCGCTTGCTGACGCCAGCATCGTTATTGGCATGCGCATAGGTCGCATACAACGGGCCGTTGCTGTAATTAACCTGCGCGCCCCAAGGATTTGCGCCGCCATCAACGCCATTTTCCGCGCCCCACTGCAGGTGGCCGCTGAAGCCGCTCATGTTGGGCAGGAACCAGATCAAGGCATCGCCGATGCCCGAGTGGAATGCGCCCTGACCGTTGGTGACAGAACCACGGGCATCGCCGATGGTATCGCCGAACAGTTCCAGACCGCCGGTTGCCGTCTTGTAGGGCTGGCCATGTGCGCCAAGGGCCACGGTGCCGAAAGTGCCTGACAGACCCAGGTAGGCGTCCTTGTTATTACCAAACAACAGGCCAGAGCCAGATCCGCCACCCGGGTTGCCGGTGACATTGACCCAGGACTTCAACAGGAACACGGCCTTCAGGCCGTTGCCCAGCGACTCCCAACCGGCAATGGACATATCCGAACCGCCAGGACTGACATCGAGGGCGCTACCAGCACCCTCGCGGTCTACCGACTGGATGGATGCAGTCAAATTGCCGCTGATGCTCACGCTGCCTTCGTCGGCCAACGCGGCCATCGGGGCGGCGATGGCACCTGCGATTGCTACAGCAAGTAGTTTCTTATTCATTTGGTTCTCCTTAAATTAGGGTTACAAAGCGTCTATTGACGGGGGTAAATATACCAAGCCTGTTCAGCATTGCAACAGTTTTTTTGAAAAAAACCACAAAATATTTTTAATGTTGTAAAAAAGATACAAAATATCGAGGTTTTAGCTCGCTTTGCTCATTGGGCTATACTGTATACGGTTTTCGGGCTTTAAGGAACGCGAATTTTGACTCCAGGACGCAATGAGCCCTGTCCCTGCGGCAGTGGCCTGAAATACAAAAAATGTCACGGTTCAGCCACATCGGCAGTACCTCAAGCCGCTACTGAGCCGCATCGTAAGGTCATTCCCATCACCATGACAGGACAGTCCAGGGCCGTTCAGGCCGGAACGGTGCGTCCCTGTGGCGATTGTTCACTGTGCTGCGACGGCTGGCTCAGAACGCATGTGCTCGGTCATGATATCTATCTCGGCCAGCCCTGCGTCTTCAGCGACGGGCATCGTTGCACCATACACGAAAGACGGCCGGATGATCCGTGCCGCGTGTTTTTCTGCGGCTGGGCGGAGGCGGGCAGCCACCTCCCGGAGTGGATGTGGCCCAAGGAGAGCAAGGTGATTGTGCTGACCGGCCGCTCCAGTTGGCTCGGTCAGCCGGTGGATGTGCTGGTCTCCGCCGGGCGTGACCCGGATGAGCGGATACTGAGCTGGTATCGTGACTATTCCGCCAAAACGCTGCGCCCATTTATGTATCAGATCAATGAGCAATGGTTTGGTTATGGCCCTCCGGCTTTTCAGCAGGAGATGGCGGCTAAAGTAGCCAGGGGGGAGGCGTTGTGGACTTGAAAGCAGTGGCGAGTAGCGAGTGGCTAGTCGCGAGGTTAGTAGTTCCTAGCTACTCGCCACTAGCCACTAGCAACTGTAGTTAATTGGCTGGGGGACGAGGATTCGAACCTCGGTTAACGGAGTCAGAGTCCGTAGTCCTACCGCTAGACGATCCCCCAATAAATCAGTAGCGAGTGTCTAGTATCGAGTAGCTAGGGTTTTAGGCGGTAATGGCTGATAAGGCCTTGCAGCATTTTTGATAATTCCGCTGCCTCTTTAGCTAAACTTTTTCCTGACACCCGCTCCAGAAAACCTGCTTCCATACCGATGTTAAGCTGGGTCCATAACTCGCCGCAAGAACCCTTTGCGATTCTCAGAAATTGTATGCACTCTTTTTTGGAGTCGCGTTCATATCCTTCCGCGATGTTGGAAGGTATGGACAAAGCGCTGCGTGTCGCTTGATCCTTAAATGCACGGTTTTCGCATGCATTCAGGGCTTTGTATATTTCTACACAGAGTCGGCTGCTGCGCTTCCATACATCCAGTTTTTTAAGCGCCTCCATGAGTAGCCCAGCCCTCTTTTCAGCCTAGCTACTCGCCACTCGGCACTCGCAACTATCGTTTAGAGTATTGCGGCGCTCTGCGTGCCTTGTGCAGACCGACTTTCTTGCGCTCGACTTCGCGGGCGTCGCGGGTGACGAAACCGGCCTTGCGCAGGGCGGGGCGCAGGGCCTCGTCGTATTGGAGCAGGGCGCGGGTGATGCCGTGGCGGATGGCGCCGGCCTGGCCGCTGCTGCCGCCGCCGCGCACCACCACGCTGATGTCGAAGTTATCCACCAGATTCACCGTCTCCAGAGGCTGCCGCACCAGCATGCGCGCGGTTTCGCGCCCGAAGTAATTATCGAGGGTGCGGCGGTTGACGGTGATGGCGCCCTTGCCGGGCTTGATGTAGACGCGCGCGGTGGAGCTCTTGCGGCGGCCGGTGCTGTAGAAAAGTTTGTCTGCCATAGTGATCTGCTAAATGTCCAGGGGTTGCGGTTGCTGCGCGGCGTGCTGATGCTGGCCGCCGGCGTACACCTTGAGTTTGCGAAACATGTCGCGCCCCAGCGGGCCCTTCGGCAACATGCCCTTGACGGCGATCTCGAGCACCTGCGCCGGGGCCTTTTGGATGAGCTTGGCGAAGGTGATGGTCTTGAGGCCGCCGATATAGCCGGAGTGCCGGTGGTAGAGCTTGTCCTGGGCCTTGTTGCCCGTGACCCGCACCTTTTCGGCGTTGACGACGATGATATAATCGCCGGCATCCATATAAGGGGTGAATTCGGCTTTGTGCTTGCCGCGCAGGCGGCGGGCGATCTCGCTCGCGAGCCGGCCCAGGGTCTTGCCCGCGGCATCTACCACATACCAGTCACGCCGGACGGTCTCGGACTTGGCGTTAAAGGTCTTCATTGCGCTGCTCCCGATGTACAAAGACTGGGGATTTTACCTAAATACACGCCCCGCAGCAAGTCCATGTAGTGGCCCTATCCTGGACGTATGCGTTGCGTTATGCTTGACGGGCACGATTCCCACGGAGGTAACTCGACATGCGTGTGCTCATTTTGCTACTCGTCAGCCTGTTCAGCGCCACGGTCTGCGCCGCCGGCAACGATAAAGACACCTACGACAAAGACTCGATTTTACAGGAGGCCAACAGCTTTTTCGGGCAAACCACGGCGGGGCTGGCCGGGGTCGTCGAAAAAGCCTTTGCCGACCAGGGCCGCCCCAACGGCTATATCAAAGGTGAAGAGGTGAGCGGCGCTTTGGGTGTGGGGCTGCGCTATGGCAGCGGGAGTCTGACCCTGAAAAAGGGCGGCGGCCGCAAAGTCCACTGGACGGGGCCTTCGATCGGCTTCGACGCGGGGGCTAACGCCTCCAAGGTGTTTGTGCTGGTCTATCATCTGCCGAACGCTAACGCCATCTATCAGCGCTATCCCGCCGTCGAGGGCAGTTTCTATTACGTGGCCGGGGCGGGCATCAATTACCAGCAACGGGACAACATCATCCTTGCACCGATCCGGGTGGGAGTGGGCCTGCGCGGCGGGGTGAATCTCGGGTATATGCACTACACCAAAGAGAAGACTTGGATACCGTTCTAGCGGCAGGCCGCCGACACCGGGCTATTTGATGTGCTCCAAAATACCTTCCAGTTCGTCCAGGCTGTTGTACTGAATGACCAGCTTGCCCTTGCCCTTGTTGCCCTGTTGAAAAACGACGCTGGCGCCCAGCTTTTCGGAGAGTTCCTGCTGGAGCTTGCGGATATTCGGATCAAACGGCTTGGCTGAGGCCGCACGCGGCTTGGGTTGAGCCTGCAAGCGCTGCACCAGTTGTTCGGTTTCCCGCACCGACAGACCTTTCGCCACCACGCTGTGCGCCGCTTCGCTCTGCGGTCCGCCTTCCAGCCCCAACAAGGCCCGGGCGTGACCCATCTCCAGTTTGCCCTCTTCGAGCAAGCGTTTGACATCCTCGTTGAGCGTGAGCAGGCGCAGCAAGTTGGAGACGGCGGCGCGCGAGCGGCCGACTTCTTCGGCGACACGCTGGTGAGTCAGCTCAAATTCGGCGATCAGGCGTTGCAGCGCGTGGGCCTCTTCCAAAGGGTTGAGGTCTTCGCGCTGGATGTTTTCGATCAGCGCCATGGCGACGGCGGCCTGATCGGGCACGTTGCGTATCACCGCCGGGATTTCGCTGAGGCCCGCAAGCTGGGCCGCGCGCCAGCGGCGCTCGCCGGCGATGATCTCATAACGGCCCGGCGTGCCTAATGCGCGCACCACGATAGGTTGCACCACGCCCTGGGCGCGGATGGAGTTGGCGAGATCTTCCAGGCTCTCGGTGTGCATGTTGATGCGCGGCTGATATTTGCCGCGCTGGATCACATCGAGTGGCAGATGGCGTAGCGTTCCCTGCGAGCCGCCCTTTTCCTCATCGGCGCGAGCGCCGGACAGCAGCGCCTCCAGGCCGCGCCCCAGGCCGCGTTTTTTG
Organism: uncultured Gammaproteobacteria bacterium; assembly: GCA_964442865.1. GTDB lineage: Bacteria > Pseudomonadota > Gammaproteobacteria > SURF-13 > SURF-13 > JACPZD01. Next base: position 2,087 of record CAYUAZ010000029.1, on the reverse strand, counting down.
GCTATCACCTTGGTCATATTCCCTGTTCTAAAACGGCTCTAACCCGGAACGCCGGCAGTCGCCGCGTGCGAACCGGCGTCTTTTTTTATCATCTCGCCAGCCAGGGCCAGATAGGAAACGGCGCCCCGCGAGGTGCGGTCATAGGCCAGCGCCGGCAGCCCGTGACTGGGGGCCTCGGCCAGGCGCACATTGCGCGGGATCACGGTGGCGTAGACCTGGTCGCCGAAGTGCTGCGTGAGTTGCGCCGCCACGTCGTTAGCGAGATTGTTACGCGGGTCGAACATGGTGCGCAACAGGCCTTCGATCCTGAGACTGCGGTTATGCGCCTCACGGATTTTGTCTATGGTGCTGAGCAGCGCGGACAGGCCCTCCAGCGCATAGTATTCGCACTGCATGGGAATCAGCACCGAATGCGCCGCCACCAGGGCGTTAACGGTGAGCATGTTCAGGGAGGGCGGGCAATCAATCAGGATATAGTCGTACTGGTCACGCACCGGTTCCAGTGCGGCGCGCAGCCGTGACTCGCGATCCTCACGCTGCATCAGTTCGACCTCGGCTGCGGTGAGGTCGGAGTTGCCGGGCAGCACAAAAAACCGTTTGATGCGCGTCTCGACGACGGCCTCGGCGACCGTGGCCTGGCCCATCAGCACTTCATAAGAGGACGCTTGCAGCGTGTTTTTATCTATCCCGCTGCCCATGGTGGCATTGCCCTGCGGGTCGAGATCAATCAACAGCACGCGTCGGCCGCACGCGGCCAGCGACGCGGCCAGATTGATGCCGGTGGTGGTCTTGCCGACACCGCCCTTCTGGTTGGCCAATGCAATGATTTTTCCCATTAAACCCTGTCTTATAAGCGCGTGATGCGCACGAGGTGACGTTGCTCGTCCAGGCCGGGCACCGCCAGTTTGCAGACCTCTAAGACCTTGAACGGTGAGGTTACCTGCTCCAGCTCGTCTTTGGGGTAGTTGCCTTTCATGGCCAGAAATTCGCCGTCTTCCGTCAAGAGATGCCCCGCCAGCCTCAGCATCTCGGCCAGGCTGGCAAAGGCGCGGGTAAGCAGTGTAGCGAATTTTTGCGCCGGCCGGTATCTCTCCGCCCGCTCATGTACCACCTGCACGTTGTCCAGCCCAAGCTCCCCCTTGGCCTGAAGCACAAAGCGGGTCTTTTTGGCATTGCTGTCGAGCAGGGTAAATTGATACTGAGGGCAGACGAGGGCCAAGGGAATCCCCGGCAGGCCGGCGCCGGTGCCGATGTCCAGGATATTCGGCCCTTTCAGATACGGCCGCACCGCCAGGCTGTCGAGAATATGGTGCGTAATCATTTGCACGGGATCACGCACCGCGGTGAGATTATAGGTCTTGTTCCACTTGTCGAGCAGCGCCACGTAATCCAGCAGGCGCTGCTCGGTCGCTGCGGGCAATGCCAACCCCAGCTCCTTCAGACCCGGACGCAACAGCTTCTCTTGCAGATCCCTCAGCGGCGCGGGCATGAGAGACTACGCGCGGTACTGCTTGATATGCACCAACAACAGTGAAAGCGCCGCGGGTGTAACCCCGGAAATACGGCCCGCCTGGCCCAGCGTGGCAGGCTTGTGGCTGTGCAGTTTTTGCTGGATCTCGTTGGACAAGCCGCGCACGTTCATATAATCGAAATCCGCCGGCAGCACGGTCTCTTCGTGCCTGCGCTGCCGCGCGATTTCATCGTGCTGGCGCTCGATGTAGCCGTGATATTTTGCCTGTATCTCCACCTGTTCGGCGGCCTTGTCGTCCGCCAACGCCTCGCCTGCGCCCGGCAACGTCATCAAGGAATGGTACGTGACATCCGGGCGTCGCAGCAAATCCAGCAGACTGTATTCGCGCGTTATCGCCTGGCCGAGGACCCGCTCGGCATCGCCTGCAGATAACGATTCCGGCCGCACCCAGGTTGTGCGCAGGCGCTGCTGCTCCTTTTCCATCGCCTCGCGCTTTATTTCAAGCACCTGCCAGCGCGCATCATCCACCAATCCAAGCTCGCGCCCTTTGGGTGTCAGGCGCAGATCGGCGTTGTCTTCACGCAGCATTAACCGATACTCCGCGCGGCTCGTGAAC
>CAYUAZ010000028.1:0-14171 GCA_964442865.1 uncultured Gammaproteobacteria bacterium | reverse complement strand
GACGGCAAGGGCCGGGTGCGGCTCGAGTACATGATCCCGACGCGCGGCCTGATCGGTTTCCGCACCGATTTTCTCACCCTCACCTCCGGCACCGGTCTGATGCACAACGTGTTCGACCATTACGGCCCGTTCAAAAAGGGCAGCATCGGCGAGCGCAACAACGGCGTGTTGATCTCCAATGACATGGGCAAGAGCGTGGCCTACGCGCTGTTCAGTTTGCAGGAACGCGGACGGTTATTCATCGGCCACGGCGAAGAGTTGTACCAAGGCATGATTATCGGTATACACTCACGCGACAATGACCTCGTCGTCAACGCCCTCAAAGGCAAACAGCTCACCAATTTCCGCGCCGCAGGCAGCGACGAGAACGTCGTCCTGGTACCGCCGATACGCATGTCGCTGGAGCAAGCGCTGGAATTCATCAACGACGATGAACTGGTGGAAGTAACGCCGCACAACATCCGCTTGCGCAAGCGGATGTTGCTGGAGCACGAACGCAAGAAGGCGTCGCGGGCTTCGGCGGCTTAAAAAGCAGGGGCTAGGGGCTAGGGGCTGTAGGATTTGGGGTTTCCCTAGCCCCTAGCCCCTAGCCCCTAGCCCCTGTATCTCAACACGTGCGTGGTCGGCTCCGGTTGCAGAGTGACGTGTTCGATGCCGTAACGATCATGCAGCAGGATGCGTAGCCCGGCCAATATTTCCTCCCAGTGCGCGAGGTCGCTCACCATGACGTGGGCGGACAGCGACACCACCCCCGAAGACAGCGTCCAGATGTGCAGGTCGTGCACCGAGCACACCCCCTTTACCGTCGCCAGCGCGCGGCCGATCTCCGGTAAATCCAGACCCAACGGCACACCTTCCATGATGACGTGCAGCGCCTCACGGATTAAATGCACGGCCGAGTAGAGGATCAACAGGCAGATAAACAGCGACAGGATCGGGTCTATGACGGTCCAGCCGCTGAAATAAATCACCACGCCCGAGGCCAGCGCGGCGACCGAGCCGAGCAAGTCCGCCATCACATGCAGCATGGCGGCGCGCAGATTGAGGGTTTGTTCGCCTTGCCGCAGCAGGCCGGCCACCGCCAGATTGACCAGCAGCCCCAAGGCCGCAACGATCATGACGGGCACCGCCGCCACCGGTGTGGGGCTATGCAGCCGTTGTAGCGCTGCGATCCCTATGCCGGCAATGATGGCCAGCATCAGCACGCCATTGAACAACGCCACCACCACCTCGGCCCGTCCCAGTCCATACGAGTGCCGTGCCGACGCCGGGCGGCGCGCCATCCATGCCGCCAGCAGCGCGAGGCCCAAGGCGCTGGCGTCCGTGACCATGTGGCCGGCGTCACCCAGCAGGGCGAGCGAACCCGCCCACCAGCCGCTCACACCCTCGACGGCCGCGAACAGCAGGGTGACCAGCAGGGCATAGCCAAGCACCCGGCGGCCACTCTCACCGGCCCCCAAGCCGTTATGAGAGTGGCCGTGCTGAAGCGGTCCTGCCCTAAGGGAGTTGCTCTCTACATTGTGGTGATGCCCTTGCATGCCGCCGCCCATTCAAGTCCATTAACCACTGCTAATCTATCAGCATCCGCATTCGGTAGCCACGCACAGTGGCAATTCACTCAAGAAAATCCGATACTTGACGATAACAAACAAGGCGCCCCGTTTCCCTATTGAGTAGTACAGGGGCTGGCTGAGTGATTGGGAGCGATATGCAAGTGTGGCGGGCATGGGCGGTTTTAATCTGGGCGTTGCTCGTGGGCGGTTGTGTCGAGGAGGCCGAGCCGCCGCTACGCGTAGGCACCAATCTCTGGCCCGGTTATGAGTCGCTGTATCTCGCCAGGGATTTGGGTTATTTCGACGCTACACCGGTCCGGCTGGTGGAGTATCCGTCGGCAACCGAGGTGTCGCGCGCTTTGCGCAACGGTGCGATTGAGGCTGCCGCTCTCACCCTGGATGAGGTGTTGGCGGTGGTGCAGTACGGCGTGGCCGTGCGGGTGGTATTGGTCATGGATAGTTCGCACGGCGGCGACGTGGTACTGGGGAGACCGGAGATCATGGCATTAAAGGACATCAAGGGCCGGCGCGTGGGTGTGGAGAACGGCGCCTTGGGGGCCTATGTATTGACCCGGGCGCTGCAAATCGCTGGGCTGAACGACGCGGATGTCAACGTGGTGCCGATGACGGTCTCCGCACAAGAACAAGCCTATAGGGAGAATTACGTAGATGCCGTGGTAACCATGGAACCGGTGCGCACCCGGCTGCTCAAGCAAGGCGCCCGGCAACTTTTCGATAGCAGTCAAATACCCGGCGAGGTGGTAGACGTGTTAGTGGTGCGGCAAGGCTATCTGGAGCAACATCCCCGGCAAGTAAAGAACTTGGTGTCGCGCTGGTTTGCCGCCCTCGAATACCGGGCCAAAAAACCGGACGACAGCGACCGGCGCATGAGCAAGCGGCTTGCGATTAGCCCCGATGAGGTCGGTCTTTCATTCGGTGGCTTGCGCATCCCCGGCGTGGAAGATAATCGCAGGCTGCTCGGCGGCAACCCGCCGCAGTTGCTGGCGCCCGCCGAACGGCTGATGCGCATCCTGCTGGAAAAAAAGCTCTTGAACAGACCGGTGGAATTATTCCCCTTGCTCACCACCCGTTACTTGCCTGAGAGTGCACCATGAAAAATCAGGCACTGTTCTCACTGCGGTTTATCATCCCCGTCTTGTTGTTGCTGTTCGCGCTGGGGTGGGGAATGTATACCCTGAGCCACGATACCCGCGTCGAGGTCGCCAAGCTGGAAGAAGCGGCACAGTTCCACATGGTGCAAGAGATGACCGACTTGCAGCGGGAAATAGAACACCTGCTGGCTAAGGGGGATCAGGCCGGGGTGCGGCTGGAGATCTCCCCGATGGGCTCCAACCCGGATCTGCGCCACGTCTTTTTGAGCGACGAGCACGATCGCATTACCTACGCCATCCGTAGCGAATGGGTGGGGCAGTTGATGCAAGAGGCCTTCCCGGCCATCAATAGCGGGCTTATCGCCCAGGCCAAGCAGACGCTCACCGGCACGGTGGTGCTGTCATCCGACCGCAATTCCCTGATGGGGTATTACCCGGTGGTGCTCGGGCCCCGCCTGGGTGAGTTGCGTCCTAACCGTGTCGGGGTGCTGTTCATACTCAATGATCTCAGTTCCGGCAAGCTTGCCGTGCTACGCAATGTCAAAAGGGACGTATTGAAGTCCACTCTGGTCCTGATAGCCCTGGCAGGGCTGCTGGCATTAGTGTTTCATTTTACCTTAACCCGGCGGGTGGCGCGGGTGGTGGCCGCCACCGAGCGTCTCGCCGCCGGCGATCTCAGCGCGCAGACCGGTTTGACCGGCAGCGATGAGCTGGCGCGCATCGGCCAGGCCTTCGATCTGATGGCGCGCAAGATCGAGGCCGACAATCTGCGCCTGCAGGAGGGCCGACGGCTGCTGGAACACCAGGCCCTGCACGATATTTTGACCGATCTGCCCAATCGCGTCTTGATCGAGGATCGCCTGCACCAGGCCATCCTCAGCGCCAAGCGCCAGGCGCGCTCGCTCGCCCTGCTCATCATGGATCTGGACGGCTTCAAGGACGTCAACGACACGCTGGGCCACCACATGGGCGATCAGTTGCTGCAACAGGTCGCGCTGCGCCTGCAAAACATCCTGCGCAAATCCGATACCGTGGCCCGGCTGGGCGGTGACGAATTCGCCGTGTTGTTGCCGACGGCGGATGCCGATAAGGCCGTCCTGACCGCGCGCAAAATACTGGATGCCCTCAAGTCGCCCTTCTCCATCCAGGGGCATATCCTGGATGTCGGCGGCAGCATCGGCATCGCGCTGTACCCCGCTCACGGCCCTGACGGCACCACCTTGGTGCGGCGCGCCGATGTGGCGATGTACGTCGCCAAACGCGCCAACACGGGCTATGCCATCTACGACAGCGAGCACGACCAGCACAGCATGGCGCAACTGGCCCTGACCGGCGAATTCGGCCACGCCGTAGAAAACCAGCAACTGGAGTTTTATTACCAGCCCAAGGTAGATCTCAAGAGCGGCCGCGTGGTCAATGCCGAGGCCTTGGTGCGCTGGCACCATCCGCAACAGGGGCTCGTTATGCCCGACAAGTTTATTCCGCTCGCCGAACGCACCGGCTTGATAAGACCCTTGACCCAGTGGGGGCTTAATGCCGCGCTGCGGCAGTGCGCCGATTGGCGCGAGGCGGGTCTGGACCTGGGCGTGGCGGTCAATCTCTCGGCGCGTAACCTGCCGGAGCCGCAGCTTGCCGATAATATCGCCCTGTTGTTGAAGGCCTGGGATGTCCAGCCCGATTGGCTGGAGCTGGAGATCACCGAAAGCGCGATCATGACCGACCCGGTGCGCGCCCTCAATATTCTGACTCGCCTCGACGCCATGGGGGTACGCCTGGTGATAGATGACTTCGGCACCGGCTATTCCTCGCTGTCCTACCTCAAGCGGCTGCCGGTGGATACCATCAAGATTGATAAATCCTTCGTCATGCACATGGCCACCGACAAGAACGACGAGGTGATCGTGCGCTCCACTATAGACCTCGCCCACAACCTGGGGCTGCGGGTGGTCGCGGAAGGCGTCGAGCAGCAGGAGGCCTGGGAGATGTTGAAAGAACTGGACTGCGACATGGCGCAGGGCTATTACATCAGCCCGCCGCTGGCGGCGACGGAGTTCAGCGCCTGGCTCCAGGAGTCGCCCTGGCAAGCGTCGGCGATCGGTGCGGACTTACAGGGGCTAGGATCTAGGGGCTAGGGGCTGGGGTGGGGCTTTTTCCCTAACCCCTAGTCCCTAGTGCCTGTAGTTAACCCCTAGCCCCTGTATTCAGAGCGTCCGCCGGATTTTTCCAGCAGCCGGATGGCTTCCAGAATCATGCCGCGATCCGCCGCCTTGCACATGTCGTAAATCGTCAGCAGGCCGATCTGCACCGCGGTGAGCGCCTCCATTTCTACGCCGGTCGGGGCGATGGTCTCGACCACGGCGCGACAGTACACGGCGGATTCATCGGGCCTGATTTCGAATTCGATCTCGATCTTGCTGAGCGGCAGCGGATGACAGAGGGGAATCAGTTCCGAAGTCTTTTTGGCCGCCATGATCGCGGCGATGCGGGCGGCGCCCAGCACATCGCCCTTGCCGTGGCCGCCTGCCTGGATCAGGGCCAGCGTCGCGGGCTGCATGCGGATGCGGCCCTCGGCGCGCGCGCGGCGGCGGCTGGCAGGCTTGCCGCCCACGTCCACCATGTGCGCCTCGCCGGCTTGATTGAAGTGGGTTAATTTACTCATGGCATAAGGTGATAAGCTTTGACGATGACCATTAGCGTAAAGTATTTCGCCAGTTTGCGCGAGCGCATGAATCGCGCCGAGGAGACCCTGCCCGCGTCCGGTGTCGGCACAGTGGCCGAGGTTTGGAACAAGGCCACGCAGGGAGCGCCGTGGCCGGCCAACATGCTGGCGGCGGTCAACCATGACTATGCGGAGGCCCACGACCCTGTCAGGGACGGCGACGAAGTAGCGTTTTTCCCTCCGGTGACGGGGGGGTGAGTAAGGCAGGGGCTAGGATCTAGGGGCTAGGGATTAGGGAAAAACATGTCAACCCCTAGCCCCTAGCCCCTAGCCCCTAGCCCCTAGTCCCTAGTCCCTAGCCCCTAGCCCCTAGTCCCTAGTCCCTAGTCCCTAACTCCTGTAGTTTGAGGTAATGTATGGCCATTTTTGTGCGTAATACAGCCTTCGACCCTTGGGCCGAACTAGCTGGCTACCAAAATCAATTGGCCGCCGGCAAATACGGCGCCACCGCTGTATTTGTAGGTACGCTGCGGGATTTCAACGAGGGCCTCACGGTGCGCGCCATGCAACTGGAGCACTATCCCGGCATGACGGAGAAGTATCTGGATACCCTCAGCAGCGAGGCCGCAGCCCGCTGGAACATCGTGGACAGTCTTATCATCCATCGTTGCGGCGCCCTCCAGCCGAATGATCCCATCGTGCTGACAGCGGTGTGGGCGGCGCATCGCGCGGCGGCTTTTGAGGCTTGCCGCTATTTGATAGAAGAGCTGAAGACCCGCGCGCCATTCTGGAAACAGGAAGCCCTGCCAACGGGCGCCCGCTGGGTCGAGCACAACACCCCCTGAGGTCACCTGCTGACTCGCCATGCCTGAAACTCCGCTCAAACCGTCCACTCGCTATCTGCCGTTTCTGGTGTTAGCGGCAGGATTGCTGGTCACCGGTATGGAGGCCGCTCGCGAGCAAAATTTTGTAGGGAAATTCGCCAAAAGCCAGTTTGACCAAGCGGTATTTATTACCGAAAGGCGGGTGGATCAGCGCATGATTCGCTACATAAGCGCGCTGGAAGGAGCGCGTACCCTCTATGCCGTCAGCCCATCGGTAGGGCGCGACGAATTCCGCATCTATGTACAAAGCCTGAAACTCGCGCAGCGCTATCCCGGATTGGCATCCATTCACTATACGCCACGCATGACCGGCGCCGCAGAGCATCTGGCCAGCGAACGTATCGAACCGTACAATCCTGCCGCACCGGGCTTTAACCTTCCCGCCACCGTTGCCGATCAGCAGGCGCTCGACCGCGCCCGCGATGAAGACATGCCGACACTGTCGCATATACTTTCCCGGCCGGCGCTGCTCTCCGGCGGCCAGCCTGAAATTTCACTGTTTGTGCCCGTGTACAGTAAAGGCGCCCCGCCCGGCACCGTGGAGCAACGCCGCGCGTCCCTGCAAGGTTATGTCAGCGGCGTGTTTCGTCCGCGCGATCTGTTACGGGATATTTATTACGATCAGATCAAGACGCATGTGGACTTTGAGGTCTTTGACGGCGCCGGGGTTAGCCGCGAAACCTTGCTTTACGACGGCGACGGCATAGCCCAAGCCTTGGACTCCACTTACCAGCCCAGCTACGCAACCACCCGCACGCTTACTGTCGCGGGACGGACCTGGACGCTATACTTCTCCACCCTGCCGGAATTCGATAGGCGACCTGGGCATCACTACCCGCTATTCATCCTGGTAGGCGGCGCCGCCCTCAGCCTGCTGCTGTTCTGGATCACCCGTAACCAGGTCAACGCCCGCCTCAAGGACCAGCAGATCACCAGCGAATTGCGGGAAAGCCGGGCCAATCTGGCGCGCGCCCAGCAGATCGGCCGGATGGGCAGTTGGGAGGTAAATCTCGCGGATTACAGTTGGCGCTGGTCGGACGAACTCTATGACCTGTGCGGCCTCGCGCGAGGCGCCACGCCGCCGGATTATCAGGCCCTATTGAGTGTGATACACCCGGCGGATTTGGCGCTGGTCAAGCAACACCTGGATGCCGCGCTCAACGCGCAACAGGCTTTCGGCATGGATCATCGCCTGGGGGCCAACGACCGCCGGGAGCGGTTCGTCTATCACCACGCCGAGGTGATTAACGACACTGCCGGTAAACCGGTCCGCATCGTGGGCACCCTGCAAGACATCACCGAGCGCAAACGGGCCGAGAGTCGTGTGTAGATGATGAACGCGGAGCTGGAACGGCGGGTGCAGGAGCGCACCGCCGAACTCGCCGCCGCCAACCGGGAACTGGAGGCCTTCAGCTACTCGGTGTCCCACGATTTGCGCGCGCCGTTGCGCTCCATCAACGGCTTCGGCCAGGCCTTGCTGGAGGACTATGGGACACAACTCGACGAGGCGGGACACGGCTATCTGGAGCGGGTGCGCAACGCCAGCCAGCACATGGCGGTGCTGATAGACGATCTGCTGGAGCTGGCGCGGGTCACTCGCAGCGAGCTGCGCCGCGAGCGGGTGAACCTGAGCGGCATCGCCCAGGAGCTCACCGCAGAATTGCGCAAGGTTCACCCTGAGCGCGACGTGGAGAGCCTCATCGCGCCGGAACTCTATGCCGACGGCGACGCACGTCTGCTGCGGGTGGTGCTGACCAATCTGCTTACCAATGCCTGGAAATTCACCCGCAAGCATCCGCGCGCGCGCATTGAATTCGGCGCAACGCTCCAGCATGGCAAGACGGTGTATTTCGTGCGCGATGACGGCGCGGGCTTCGACATGGCCTACGCCAGCAAACTGTTCGCGCCATTTCAGCGCCTGCACCCCGCCAGCGAGTTTGAAGGGCACGGCGTCGGGCTCGCCACGGTGCAGCGCATCGTCTCCCGCCACGGTGGGCGAGTGTGGGCCGAGGGTGAGGTGGAAAGGGGTGCTTGCTTTTATTTTAACCTGGGCTAATCCAGCCCCAATCGGGTTAGACTTAGTCCAAGCTGGTTTTCGCTGTTTTTGATATGATGGCAGATTACATTATTAACAGTTAGACCGCCTCTCACCGTCGTGAGCGGCCTAACGCTATCCCTAGTACCTGCCGATATAACGTAGTACCTATCTGCCTGGGCCGCCTGTATGGAACGGAAAATTATTCTGCTGGTTGAGGACAATCCCGATGATGAGGCGCTGACCCTGCGCGCCTTCAACAAAAATAATCTGGTCAACGAGATCATTGTGGCGCGCGACGGCGTGGAAGCGCTGGACTATCTGTTTGCCCGAGGCAGCCACCAGGGACGCGACGCAACGGTGCTGCCGCAACTGATCCTGCTGGATCTCAAACTACCCAAGATAGACGGGCTGGAAGTGCTGAAGCAGCTCTGCGCCCACCCCCCGACCTCGATCTTGCCGGTGGTGATACTGACCTCGTCCCGCGAAGAGCAGGATCTGATGAACGGCTATCGTCTGGGCGCCAACAGCTATATCCGCAAGCCGGTGGATTTCATCGAGTTCGTCGAAGCAGTACGGCAATTGGGCCTGTACTGGCTGCTGATAAATGAACCGCCGCCGCAGAGAATGTAAACCATGAAACCCTTGTTACGGGTGCTGATCGCCGAGGACACCGAAGACGATGCCCTGCTGATCATGCGCGAACTCGAAAAGAGCGGCTACCGGCTCAACTGCGAAAGAGTGGCTTCCGCCGTTGCACTGAAAAACGCGCTCACCAAATCTTGGGATATACTGCTGTCCGATTTCAGCATGCCGGGCTTCACCGCCCCCGATGCGTTGCGCATCCTGCAGGAGAGCGGTCTCGACCTGCCGTTTGTGATCGTGTCCGGCACCGTCGGCGAGGAGCGCGCGGTGGAGGCCATGCGGGCGGGCGCTAGTGACTATGTCCTGAAAGACAACCTGACGCGGCTGGTCGCGGTGGTCGAACGTGAGCTGCGCGAGGCGGCGGAGCGGCGCAAGCGCAGGCAGGTGGAGGAAACGCTGGCGCGCATGGGCAGAATCATGGACAACTCCCCGGTGGAGATCTACATCTTCGATCCCGAGACACTGCGTTTTTTACAAGCCAATCAAACTGCACTGTGCAACATCGGTTACAGCACCGAGGAAATGTGGCTTATGACGCCGCTAGACATCAAGCCCAATCTCACCCCCGAGCGCTTCGCGCGCCTTTGCTCGCCCCTGTTGAGCGGGGAGGGGGAACAAATCGGTTTCGAGGCGACACACCGGCGCAAGGACGGCTCCACCTATCCCGTCGAAGTCAAGCTGCAATACTCGCGCTCCGAAACCGCGCCGGTGTTCGTCGCCATCATCCAGGATATCACCGAGCGCAAACAGGCTGAAGAGAGGCTGTTTCACGAAAAGGAGCGCGCCCAGGTTACCCTGCAATCCATCGGCGACGCGGTGATCACCACCGATGCGGAGGGTCTCGTCACCTACCTCAACCCCATCGCGGAGGACATCACCGGCTGGAGCAGCGCGGAGGCGCAGGGCCGGCAACTCATGCAGGTGTTCAACGCCATGCATGAAACCACGCGCCACCCGGTGGAATGCCCGGCCACGGTGTGCCTGCGCGAACAGCGCAGCGTGGGCTTGAGCCAACACACCATCCTGCTGCGCCGCGACGGCCTAGAGTTCGCCATCGAAGATTCCGCCGCCCCCATCCGCGACCGCAGCGGCAACATCATCGGCGCGGTGCTGGTGTTTCATGACGTAAGCCACGCCCGGGTATTGGCCAACCAGGTTGCCTATCAGGCGCGTCACGATTCTCTCACCGGCCTCATCAACCGCCGCGAATTCGAGACATCCCTCAGCTCGGCGCTGGAAAGCGCCGCCCACGACGGCCGCCAGCATGCCATGTGTTACATAGACCTGGATCAGTTCAAGATCGTGAATGATAGCTGCGGCCATATCGCCGGCGACCAGTTACTCAAGGAGCTGGCCGTGATCCTGCACAGCCACGTGCGCGACAATGACGTGCTGGCGCGGCTGGGCGGCGACGAGTTCGGCGTACTGCTGGAGGGCTGTCCGCTGGATAAGGCCTTCGACATCGCCGAGGCCTTGCGCGATGCGATCAGTAAATTCCGCTTCGCCTGGGGAGACCGGGTCTTCGAGATCGGCGCGAGCATTGGCCTGGTCGCCATTACCGCCGACAGCGGCAGCCTCACCGACGTGCTGTCCGCGGCCGATTCGGCCTGCTACGTCGCCAAGGATCACGGCCGCAACCGCGTACACGTCTACCGTACCAACGATACCGCGCTGATACAGCGGCGCGGTGAAATGCGCTGGATAGGCCGCATCCACAAGGCCCTGGAGGAAGACGGTTTCTGCCTTTACTACCAGACCATGCTGCCCCTGGACCCCGCCGCCGCACCGGGGGCGCACTATGAACTTCTATTGCGTATGAAGGACCCGGATGGCGGGATCACCCTGCCGTCCGCCTTCATACCCGCAGCGGAGCGCTACAGTCTGATGCCCACCCTGGACCGCTGGGTGATCCGCCGCGCGCTCGCCTGGCTAAGCGAGGGGCCGCATGACGACCTCGCCACCTGCGCCATTAACCTTTCCGGCCAGTCGTTGTGCGATGACCGCTTTCTCAATTTTGTGGTAGACGAGCTGAGTCAAGCCGGCGTGCGACCCTCACAAATCTGTTTCGAGATCACCGAGACTGCGGCGATTGCCAACCTGTCGCGCGCGATGCGCTTCATCTCGACCCTCAAGGGCATGGGTTGCCGCTTCGCGCTGGACGACTTCGGCAGCGGCTTAAGCTCGTTCACTTATCTTAAAAACCTGCCGGTGGACTATCTCAAGATAGACGGGGCGTTTATCAAGGACATGATGAGCGACCCTATAGATTATGCCATGGTTCAGTCCATCAATCAGATCGGCCATGTGATGCGTATCCAGACCATCGCCGAGTGGGTGGAGAGCGAGGCCACGCTGCAGGAACTCAAAAAGATCGGCGTAGATTATGCCCAGGGTTATGCCATCAACGTCCCGCTGCCGTGGGAGGCCCACACGCCCGCCGCCGCAGAGCAGATGAAAATTTCCCTGTAATCGGTTAGAGTGTGCGCCAACTCTAAGCTGACGCAGGGAACCCCATGTCTGATTATCTGATCGCCCCCTCCATACTCTCGGCGGACTTCGCACGCCTGGGCGCAGAGGTGGATAACGTACTCAAGGCTGGCGCCGACATTGTGCACTTCGACGTGATGGATAACCATTACGTCCCCAATCTTACCATCGGCCCGCTGATCTGCGAGGCGTTGCGCAAGCACGGTGTCACCGCGCCGATAGACGTGCATCTGATGGTGAAGCCGGTGGATCGCATCATCCCGGATTTCGCCAAGGCCGGGGCGACGTACATCACCTTCCACCCCGAGGCCACCGAACACATAGACCGCTCGCTGCAACTGGTGCGCAGTCTCGGCTGCAAGTCCGGCCTGGTGTTCAATCCCGCCACCCCGCTCGATCACCTGAAATACGTGATGGATAAAGTGGACATGATCCTGCTCATGTCGGTCAACCCCGGCTTTGGCGGCCAGAGTTTTATCCCTGCAACCCTGCCCAAGCTGCGCGAGGCGCGCAAACTGATCGCCGCCAGCGGCTATAACATCCGTCTCGAAGTAGACGGTGGTGTGAATACCGCAAATATTCGTGAAGTCGCCGAGGCCGGCGCCGACACCTTCGTCGCGGGTTCGGCCATCTTTAGCACACCGGATTACAAGGCCACGATAGACAAGATGCGCGCCGAGCTGGCCAAGGCATTGTAGGTGCGACAAATTCGCACGCGGGCCGAATGAATTCGGCCCTACAATTTCAATGACGTTAAAAAAGCCCGAAATGATATTGATAGACCTGGACGGCACCATGGTGGACAGCGTACCGGATCTCGCCTGGTGCGTGGACCAAATGATGGCGCAGCTCGGTTTGCCGCAGCGCGGCGAGGCGCGGGTCAGGTTGTGGGTAGGCAACGGCGTAGTGCGCCTGGTGCACCGCGCGCTCACCGACGAGATGAACGGCGAGGCCGATCCCGAACTGTTTGGGCGGGCCCTGGCCATCTTCAAAGTCCTGTACGCGGACCACACTTGCGTGGACAGCCGTCTCTATCCAGGGGTGCGGGAAGGGCTGGCGCAGATCAAGGCGGGCGGCTATAAACTCGGCTGCGTCACCAACAAACCGGCGCAATTCACCGGGCCGCTACTGGAAAAAATGGGCATCCGCGAGCATTTTTCCATCGTCATTAGCGGCGACAGCCTGCCGCAGCAGAAGCCGCACCCGGAACCCTTGCTGCACGCCGCGCGCTTTTTCGACGTGGCGCCGGAGCAGGCGCTGATGGTGGGTGACTCGGAAAGCGACGTAAAGGCCGCGCGCGCCGCCGGATTCGAGATCGTCTGCATGAGTTACGGCTATAATCACGGCCGCGACATCCGCGCCGCCGAGCCTGACGCAGTGATAGATTCTTTGGTAGAATTACCGCCTCTCCTCAACGCAAACAAGGCCGTCGCTTAACAGATGATGAAACAGGGCAGATCAGCACTACGATGGCGGATTTAAGCGCACGCTTGAATCTGACTGCATTGCTACGCCCGTTTAACCATTATCTGTAGGGTGCATCTAAAAATAGTGGATTTTGGCTTTAGGCAAGGCGGAATTCTGCGAGAAAGCGGAGTGTACACGCCAGTACATGAGCATTTCGAGTAGAATTCCAACGCAGCATAAAGGTAAAAGACGCATTTTTAGAGGTGCCATCAGTAGACCTCGCGGAAACGCCGCCTTAGCCAGTGCCCGGCAATGTTAAAGACCAGCGTGATCAACATCAGGGTCAGTCCCGCAGCAAAGATCGTCTGGTAACCGATCGAACCATGCGGCAGATCGCCCAGGCTCACCTGCACGATGTAAGCGGTGATGGTGGCCGCCGGTTCCATGGGATTCCAGGTCAGGTTGGGCTGCATCCCTGCGGCAATCGCCACCACCATGGTCTCGCCGATGGCGCGCGACATGGCCAGCACATAGGCAGAGGCTATGCCCGAAAATGCGGCCGGGAAAATCACGCTCAATGCAGTACGCAGGCGCGTCGCCCCCATCGCATACGAGCCTTCCCGCAACTGCATGGGCACTGCTTGTATGGCGTCCTCGCTGAGCGAGCTGACATAAGGGATAATCATCACGCCGATCACCAGCCCCGCGCTCAGCATGTTGAAACCGGGCAAGCCCGGAAACAACTGCTGCAGCAGCGGGGTGACGAATAACAGCGCAAAGTAGCCGTACACGACGGTGGGCACCGCAGAAAGCAATTCCAGGATCGGCTTGACCACCTCGCGCAAGCGGTGCGGTGCGTATTCGCTCAAATAAATAGCGATCACGGTACCCAGCGGAATGGCGACGGCGATCGCCACCAGGGTCGTCACCAGGGTCCCGGCCAGCAGCGGCAGTATGCCGTAGTGCGCGTCATCGAACAGCGGCGTCCACTGGGTATCGGTCAGAAAATCCCACAACGAGACGTGCTTGAACAGCCCCAGGGACTCATAGAACAATACGCCGACGATAGCCACGGTCACCACCACCGACGAGAGCGCGGCAAGAAACAGAACGAACTCTATGGCGCGTTCCCGTATGTGGCGGGAGGCATTAAATGTCAGGCTATTGTTTTTAGAGATCACAGCAGGCCTTGGTGGAGAAGCATAACCGACCATGATAGGAGCCAATTGTGACAGTAATGTTACAGTGGCTCATCTACGGCAAGATTAAAATAAGTTATTGATATATAAATATAAATAAGGGCGCCGTGGCGCCCTTATTGTGGTCGGTAGCGAAATTTAGAGAGCAGCATCGCGCTTCAGCAGATCATCAAGCTTGATGCCCACTTCG
>CAYUAZ010000027.1:0-14247 GCA_964442865.1 uncultured Gammaproteobacteria bacterium | reverse complement strand
GTAGAGGGGATTGTTCTTGCGGCGCCGGCACAGGATCTGGATGGTGCGCTCGACCTCGTTCTTGCGGCCGATCAGCGGATCAATCTTGCCGAGGCGCGCCTGCTGGTTGAGATTAGAGGCAAAGTTATCGAGCGGGCTCTTGGTAACGGAATCGGCGCCGCCCTCCTCTTCCGGCAGCGGCGTGATGCCCTGGCCCTCGTTCTCACCCTGCACCTTGGAGATGCCGTGGGAGATATAATTCACCACATCCAGACGGTTGACGCTCTGCTTCTTGAGCAAGGCCACGGCCTGGGATTCCTGTTCGTTAAAGATCGCGGCCAGCACATTGGCCCCGGTGACCTCTTTTTTGCCGGACGCCTGCACGTGGAATACCGCGCGTTGCAGGACGCGCTGAAAGCCCAGGGTCGGCTGGGTCTCGCGGGTGTCATGCTTGGAGAGCAGCGGGGTGGTCTCGGCGATGTACAGCTTGAGTTCGTCGCGCAGCTTCTCCAGCTCGGCGCCACAGGCGCGCAACACGACGGCGGCGGTTGGATTGTCCAGCAGGGCGAGCAGCAGATGCTCCACCGTCATGAATTCGTGCAGCTTTTCACGCGCCTCGCGGAAGGCGTGATTGAGGGTGAATTCCAATTCCTTGCTTAACATACGATTATCCTCGCTGCGCGTCTCAATTAGCAGTCTGTTGAAAACAGACTGCGCGCGGCACAAGGACGTGCCGCCATTATTCAAGCACGGGGCATGTGTTTGAATAACGAAGCAAAGCGAAAACCACACTTTTCGTTTTGCGTGTTGAAAAAGTCCTTGAATGGGCTTTTTCAACAAACTACTGGTTAAGACCTACAGTTAGATAATAAGTTTAGCGCGGCAATATATCAATACGCAGCTCTATGCCTTTTCCAGGGTGCACAGCAGAGGATGTTGATTGCTCTGCGAAAAATCATTGACCTGGGCGACCTTGGTCTCGGCGATTTCACGGGAATACACGCCGCACACGCCGACACCGCGGGTATGGACATGCAGCATGACCTGGACGGCCTGCTCGCGGCTCATGCTGAAAAAAGTCTCCAGCACCAGCACGACGAACTCCATCGGGGTGTAATCGTCGTTCACAAGGATAACCTTGTAGAGGGCCGGTTGCTTGAGCTTGGGCTTCGCCTCTTGCAGCGCCACCCCATCATCATGCAGTGGACTGTTTGCCATGGTTTGATTTTAGACCAAATTTAGGAAGGTGTTAAGCGTTGCAGGCCGAATGAATTCGGCCCTACAGGTAGGTGCAATTCATTCGCACGGCAGGCGCTTAGAAATGGCGCGCCATTTCAAACTGGATATAGTCATCGGAGCGCACCCCGAACAGGGTTTGGTCCTTTTCAGGGATGTGACTAAAGAAGCGCGCCTCCAGGGAGAGCCTCCACTGCTGCCCGAAGCGGCGGCTGGCCCCGATGGACAGGGTCTTGGCGTAGGTCTGGCGGTCAACGATGACGCCGAGCAGGGCGTCGCTGCTTTGCGCGTCGTTGAAGCTCAGGCGCATGCCGACGAACACGTCGTCATCGAAAGGTGTGGTGGCGGCTTGGCCACGGTCATCAAACAGGTATTCGGTCAGCAGGCCGACGTCGGCCTGGGTCTCCAGCAGGCCGACCACGGTGTATTCGAAACCGCCGGTCATGGCGGTGTAACGCCCGCCCGGCTGACCGGCGCGGGAAATGGCCTCCAGTTTCCACAGCCAACTGCCTTTGGTGGCTTGCAGATCGAGGCTGGTCTGGTCAATCAGATCATAATAGGGAATCAACACGGGGCTGCCCCCGCCGTCCAACGCCAGCAGCAGGCGCGGCTCGCGGCTGGTGCCGGAAAAGTGCGCGACGCCGACATCGAAATCCCCCAGGGTGCGCGACCAGCGTGCGGCGAGGTCTACATGGTTGCGGCCTTGGGAGGATTCAAACTGGGCGCGGTCGGTAGCCACCGGAATGGTCGAGCGCAATCGCCCCTTGGCGCCGGGAAAGGTGCGGTCCCGAAAACCGGGCAAAACAAAGAGGTCGAGCGTACCCCAACTGCGGATCAGGGCCAGATTGACCATCGGCTGGCCCAGCTTTTCTTCGCCGTCCAGGTTTTCGATGAGATCGGTCTGGTTGATGATATCCACCAGATGTGCGGCCTCTGTCACGCCCCAGAACAGTTTGCGTACCCCAAGGCGCCATTCGTAATCCTTGCCGGCTTTGAGCCAGGTCAGCTCGCGGATGTCGGCATGGGTGCGGCGGCTGTCGTGCTGGTCGTAGCGGACAAAGGGGACGAAGGTGAAGCTCTGTTTGCCGTTGTCCCACTTGTGGAAATACTCGGGCTGGGCCGAGAGGGAAAGATTAACCCTATAATCCTGCTCAGGAAACAGGGCTTCTTGGGTAAAACCCCGCCCTTCTAAAGCAACATAGCCGGACCACTCGCCGGCCTGGACAAGGCCCGTGGCCGTCAGCAACCAGCAACCGCATAGAAATTTCCCTGATCTTATCACCGTGCGCGTTTTAGGCTCTCTTGGGTGAAATCGGCATCTGTCAAACCTACCTGGAACTTGTAGTTACTCCACTTTAACAGTGTGCTCTTGCCGGTCTGGTGATTCTCCATAAACATCTCGGCCGGCCGCCAATACTTATCAAGATACTTCACATATCCGCTGAAAGTCAATGTTTTTAATAGACTATCTTTGCGATCATAGAACTCGGTTTTTTGCACCCGGTACTCGGTCTTGTCCAGCCAGACCACCTGGCGCTTGTAACCGGAGTACTCCGCCACCGGATAGCGCTCGATGACAAAGCAGTCCTGGCCGTTAAGCGCCTCGTCACGCAGATACTTATAGGTATATTTTTCGACTTCCTGGGAGGAAATGTCCTCATAGGCGAATTCGCTGCCCATGAAGGAGCCGGATTTGTCATCGGCGGCGATGCGTTTGACGCGCTTCAAGGCCGGCAGGTAAAGCCATTGGTCGTCCGGACCTTGTTTGTGGCTGTAGGTGAGCTGCACCGTGCCTTTGACATCGGCCGGGTCATCGAATACACCGAGACCCTTGTCGCCGTCGTTTTGCATTTCCAGCAACTGGTTGCGTATTACCCGCGAGCTCTCCTCGCCCTGTTTGTTACGCAAGATCATCAGCAGATCATTGGTGGAATCGCCCCAACCAAGATCACGCCGGTCGGCCTCCTGGGCGATAGCGAGCCCCTTTTCCTCGGGTGTTTCGGCGAAACTAGCCGACGGAACCAGCGCGCACAGGCTCAGCAACAAAACGCATTTTTTCATCATGTCGTCCATCCCATTTCAAGAGTAGTAAAGGTAACAATATCAAATCGGCCAACAGGGCGAAGCTGAGCGTGATGGCGCTCAGCAAGCCCATGCTGTGGTTAATCTCAAAACTGGACAGCGTCAACACCGAAAAACCCGCCACCAGGATTACCGTGGTGGTGACCATCGCCGCGCCCACCGTGCGATAGGCATACAGCACCGCCTCGCGCGCGGTCAAGCCCTGCTCGCGCCGGGCCAGCAGATACTTGCTCAAAAAGTGGATGGTGTCGTCCACCACGATACCGAAGGTGAGACTGGTGATGACCGACGAGGCCATACCCACCTGGCCGACCAGCAAGGCCCACAACCCGAACGCCATGCCGGCGGGGATGAGGTTCGGGATCAGACTGATGAGGCCGATCTTGAAGTTGCGGAAGGCGAAGATCAATACGACCGAGATGAGTACGAGAGCCGCGACGTTGCCACTGATCATGCTGTAGGTGCTACGCTGGCCGATATGCGAGAACATCAGGGTCGGGTCCGCGGCATGGGTAAGCATGGCGGGCGGCGCGTGCTCGCGCAGCCAGGTGTGGGCCTTCTCATCCATCGCTATCGCCTCCTTGCTGCTGAGATTTTCGAGTGTTACGCGCAGCAGCGATGAAGACTTATCCACGTTGATCTGGTTATTGAGATCGAGACCGAACGGCAGCGACATCTCGTAGAGCAGCAAATACTGCGCGGCGAGTTCACGATTGTCCGGGATGCTGTAATAGGCTGGATCGTCGCCGTGCATATTTTTGTTGAGGCGCTTTATGGTCTCCACCAGGCTGTTGACGTGCATGACCTTCGGTTGTTGACGAAACCACTCGGCGAATTCATCCAGCTTGCGCAGATACTCTGGATTGCTGATGCCGCCGCTGGCGCCCGCCTTCAGCGAGTACCCGAGTATGTAAACCCCGCTCAGATTGGCGACGGTGAAATCCGTGGCGTCGCGGAACTCGACGCCCTTATCGAAATAATTCACGAACTGATCGTTCATTTCGTTGCGGGGAATCAGCAACAGCAGGCCAATGGTGAGCAGCGACATGCCCCATAACAAGGGTCTGTTGTGTTTTACTACAAAATTCCCGAAGCGCTCCATATCGAAGCCGCCGCGCGCCTCCCTGGTCTTGACGCGTATCGGCAAGACCGCCATAAAGGCGGGTAAAAAGGTCACCGAGTACAGCCACGCGGCAGCGACGCCGATCGCCACGATATTGCCGAGATCACGGAACGGCGGCACTTCATTGAAGTTAAGCGAGAGAAAACCGATCACGGTGGTGAAGCTGGTCAGAAATACCGCCTGCCAATTGACGCGCAGACTCTCGGCCAAGGCTTCGCGCAGCGCCAAACCCGCGCGCATCTTCTGAAACAGGGTGCTCAAGATGTGAACACTGTCGGCAATGGCGAGCGTCAAAATGATGGTAGGGGCGCTGGCCGAGGGCGGCGTGAGCCTGAACCCGAGCCAACCGGCGATGCCCATCGCGGTGGCTATGGAAAAGATCATCACCAGCAAGGTGGCGAGCGTGCCATAACCCGAACGCAGGCTGAGCCAGGTAATGAGCAGAATCACGCCCAGCATGGCCGGCACCAGCGTCTTGCTATCCTGCTGCGAGGATTCATAAAAAGCGTTGTTCATCATCACCAGACCGGTCATGCGAATTTGCAGATTAGGATCACGTTGCTGCAACTGCTCGGCAAGCTCACGTGCCTTTTTCACCACCTCCGGCCCTTCACTCAGCTTTTTACCGGGCAGAATGATGTTTACGTTGACGCCGGTCACATGCGCCCTGGGGCTGATGAGCCGGTTGAGCAGCAGCGGTTCTTCGAGCGCTATATGCTTGACGCGCTCCAGCTCCGAATCGGACAGGGATTTCGCCTCCTTGATGAGGTTGCGCACCACCAGATCATCGCCGTTGGCCTCGGTGTGCTGGAAATTGGTAATGGAATCCACCCGGCTCGAATAGGGAGTCTGCCACGCCTCTTTGGTGAGCCACTCGATGCTGGCGAGCGTTTCGCGGCTAAATACCTTGCCGTCCTTGGGCGCGATGACGAACAGCACGTTGTCGTTTTTGGTGTAGCTGTTTTGCAGTTCTTCGAAAGCGGCCAGCTCGGGATTATCCTTGCTGAAGAACACCCGGTAATCGTTACTGAACTCCAGAAACCGCATTCCGCTGCCGCTCACCGCCACCAGCAACAACGTGGCCAGCATTACCCACCAGCGGAATCGTATTATTGATTCCGCGAATACAGCAATGATTTTATTGTTTTTCATGTTGGTCTCCATTATGTCCGTCTCAAGATTAAAGCCAGCGTCTTACCTTGGCCTTGTATTGTAGATAAGCCTCACCAAATTTTTTCTCCAGGTAACGCTCTTCGCGCACGATTACTCCGCGCTGAATCACCAGCATGACCAAAGGCAGTAACAGCAGCGGCCATAGCATATTGGTGATGGCGGTGAGGGCTATATAGAATAAGGTCAGTGCGAGATACAGCGGGTTACGGCTGTAGCGGTAGACCCCTGCGTTGACTATCGCTGTGGTCGGGCTGTAAGGGTCCACCGGCGTGCTTGCCCGGCGCATGGCCCGGAATGCGGAGGCTCCGCATAGCATGCCAGAGACTATCAGCACCGTACCCAGGAGCCAAGTCAGTGTGTCCGGCAACCAGGTGATCGGGTAGCCCTTGTTGAGCAACCAGCCGAACAGCCAACCGCTCACATAAATCAGCGGCGGCGGCGCGATGATCCCTGCGGTATCGGGCTTGTTAAGGAAGCGGCGTAGGTCCATAGACAATTGTCATAGTGAAAAGTTAAAAATGATAAACTGAA
Source organism: uncultured Gammaproteobacteria bacterium (assembly GCA_964442865.1). GTDB lineage: Bacteria > Pseudomonadota > Gammaproteobacteria > SURF-13 > SURF-13 > JACPZD01. The sequence goes on along the minus strand of CAYUAZ010000027.1, from coordinate 8,123 downwards.
AGTTAGAACAGGTCACATTTTCCACTCTTAACTTATTTAACCGTCCGCAGACTTTCGAGATATTGAATCAGTCCGGCGCCGCAGGCATACAGTAGTTTGATGTCGCGCGCGTTCTTCGCCATGCCGATGCAGCCCTCCAGCGCCGCGACGGTGAAGGTTGCCGCCGCATCGGGATTTATATCCGCACGCACCATGCCACTTTGTTGCCCACGCACTAACGCCGCGCGGATACCTACGCGCCACAAGGCATAGATGCGCTGGACGCGCGTGCGGAATCCCTCGTCTATGAATGACATCTCCTGGGCAAGATTATTCAGAGGGCAGCCCAAGAATAGCTCGTTGGCGTTGCATCCGCAGGGATCAAGTTTTTTTCCCTCTTCCTCTATCACATGCAGCAGGCCGTCTATGGGATCATTGAAGCCGAGCAGTGGCTGTACCCACTTGGCGTGTACTTCGGGCTCGATCAGCTCCTCCACCACCGCGTAACCCAGCGCGAGCTTGTCGGGAAAGTGATGGTACAGCGCACCCTTGGTGAGACCGGTCTTGGCAAGAATGTTACTGAGACTCGCGGCCTGAAAGCCGCACTGGTGGATCTCCTCCAGGGCGGCCTGGAGCAGAATTTGCCGAGTCTGGTCGGGATTACGTGCGTGCGCGATAGCCATCTTCACACCGGTTTGAACACCATCAAGTACACTGCGATTAAAGGCAAAAGGGTTGCGGGTAATCCGAAGCCATTCCAGATCCGGCCCAAGCGCCGATATTCGGCAGGAATCGGGCCGCCATGTGCAAACGCACGCGCCAGACGTGCCTGCTTGATCTGAACTGGAATCAGTATTACCACCCAGATCACGCCGGAGGCGGTAAATAAAACCAAACTCCAAACCATCCATGGGATGTGCGGATAATCCATACCGTACCAGAGCGCATTGCCGAGTCCGCCCAGCAACAGCAGCGCACCACCGCCTGCGGTAAAGACAAAATCCGTCAAGGTAACTTGACGCTGGGCAAAGGCCACGACTATCGGGTCACCGTGCCTGTCGGCCATCAGCTTCCACCACGCGGTGACAATAATGTTGCCTAAAAACAGGATAGCCCCGAGAATATGCACGGTTTTCAAGATTAGATAGATATCATTCATAACTTGCGCCTGTCCTGACACATACCAACCAGTATGTATGTGCCGGATTTTTTTGTCAATAGGGCCTTTTCGGCTCGCCGCAACTGGAATAGCTTCAATATATGTCATTGTTTTTAATATGAATTTACCTACTGATCGGATCGTTGCTGAACCGCCCGCACTGGCTAACCCGGTAAACCCCTTGCTGTCTGTTGAGCCGGGAAGCCGTCTGCATTGGGGCCAGCTTTATGGCAGCAGTTATGGCCTGGCCTTGGCCGGAGCTGCACGCCGTCACAGCGGCCCGCTACTGGTTGTGGGCGAAGACAGCCTTGCCGTACAACGCCTGGAATCCGAACTGCGATTTTATATCGGTGATGATCCCAAGCTACCGGTACTGAGCTTTCCGGATTGGGAAACCCTGCCCTACGATAATTTTTCGCCCCACCAGGACATCATCTCGCAACGTCTGGAGGCGCTCTACCGGTTGCCGGGGTTGCAGCGCGGGGTGCTGATCGTCCCCTTGACCACTCTTACGCTGCGGCTGCCGCCTCGGGACTATCTCACCGCCAACAGTCTGTTGCTGGAAGTGGGGGAAAAGCTCGAGCTTGACGCGCTGCGCGGCCGGCTCGAGGCCGCCGGCTACCAATATGTCTCACAGGTGATGGAGCACGGCGAATTCGCGGTACGCGGCGGCTTGGTGGACCTGTTTCCTATGGGCGCCGCGCAACCGTATCGCGTGGATCTACTCGACGACGAGGTGGACACCCTGCGCAGCTTCGATCCCGAGACGCAACGCACCACGGCAACGGTCAAACAAATCCGCCTGTTACCCGCGCGCGAGTTCCCCCTCAACGAAGCAGGCATTGCACGGTTTCGCCAGGCGTGGCGCGTCCAGTTTGAAGGCGATCCGCAGCGCTCTCCGTTATATCGGGATATCAGCAAGGGGCTCGCGCCGTCTGGCGTGGAGTATTATTTGCCGCTGTTTTTCGAACACACCACTACCCTGCTCGACTATCTCCCGGCCAATTCCCTGGTGATAACGGACAGCGACGTGCCTGCGGCGGCCGATCATTTTTGGCAAGACATTACCGCGCGCTATGAACAGGGCCGCCACGATATCGAACGCCCCCTGTTGCCGCCCGAGCGATTGTTCGTGCAGACACATGAACTGGATGCCGCGCTAGATCGCTTCCCGCAGGTCATCGCCCAGCATTTTGAAATCGAACCAGACACCGCTCACCCTCTGAATAGCATCAACTACGCCACTCAGCTTCCACCCACGCTGACGCTGGACGCGCGCGCGCATCACCCCATGGCCACCCTGCTGCAATTTTTGGATAACTTTGACGGTCGAGTCCTGCTCGCCGCCGAGACCACCGGCCGGCGTGAAACCTTGTTGGAGATGCTGCGTGGCCGGAACCGTCAGCCCATAGTGTTGCCGGACTGGCGCAGCTTCCTGGAGTCCGACACCCGACTTGGTATCACCGTAGCGCCGCTGGAACAAGGCCTGCTGCTGAGCGAACCGCCACTGGCGGTAGTGGCCGAGTCGCAATTATTCGGCGAGCGGGTGATGCAGCGGCGGCGGCGCAAAGGCCGCACCCGCGACGCCGAGAATATCATCCGCAATCTCACTGAACTGAATATCGGCGCGCCGGTGGTGCATGAAGATCACGGTGTGGGCCGTTATCTGGGCCTGCAAGTGTTGCATGTGGGCGATATCGAAGCGGAGTTTCTCACGCTCGAATACGCCGGAGGCGACAAGCTTTATGTACCGGTCGCATCGCTACACCTCATCAGCCGCTACACCGGCGCCGCACCGGAGAACGCCCCGCTGCACCGGCTGGGCAGCGACCAATGGCAGCGCGCCAAGAGTAAGGCTCAGGAAAAGGTGCGCGATGTGGCGGCCGAGTTGCTGGAGATTTACGCACGGCGCGCGGCACGTAAAGGCCATGCCTTCACGCTAAACGACGACGAGTACACAACCTTCACCGCCGCGTTTCCGTTCGAGGAAACGCCCGACCAATTGGAGGCTATCGAAGGCGTGCTCGCCGATTTACGCTCCGATAAACCGATGGATCGTTTGATTTGCGGCGATGTCGGCTTCGGCAAGACCGAGGTGGCGATGCGCGCCGCGTTCGTCGCTGTGCAGGGTGGCAGGCAAGTGGCCATATTGGTGCCGACCACGCTGCTCGCCCAGCAGCACTATCAGAACTTCAAGGATCGCTTTGCCGACTGGCCGGTGCGGGTGGAGGTGTTGTCGCGCTTTCGTTCCAAGAAACAGCAGAACGAGATCATCGCCGGGCTGGCCGATGGCAGCGTGGACATCATCATCGGCACCCACAAGCTCCTGCAATCGGACATCAAATTCAAACGCCTGGGTTTGGTGGTGATAGACGAGGAACACCGTTTCGGCGTGCAGCAAAAAGAACGCTTCAAGCAATTGCGCGCCGAGGTGGATGTGTTGACGCTCACCGCCACGCCCATCCCGCGCACGCTTTCGATGTCGCTGTCGGGCATGCGCGATCTAACCATCATCGCCACACCGCCTGCACGCCGTCTGGCGGTCAAGACCTTTGTGCGCGAATGGAACAAGACGCTCATCCAAGAGGCTGTATTGCGCGAGATCAAGCGCGGCGGCCAGGTGTATTTCCTGCACAATGACCTCGATACCATAGAAAAAATGGCGCAAGAGATCGAGGCGCTGGCCCCCGAAGCCGGTGTGCGCGTCGCGCACGGCCAGATGCGCGAGCGTGATCTGGAGCAGGTGATGCTCGATTTCTACCATCAGCGCTTCAACGTGCTGGTGTGCAGCACCATCATCGAGAGCGGCATAGACGTGCCGAGCGCCAACACCATCATCATCAACCGCGCCGATAAATTCGGCCTGGCGCAACTTTATCAACTACGCGGCCGCGTTGGACGCTCCCATCACAGCGCCTATGCCTACCTCATCATCCCGCCGCGTAACGCCATCACCGCCGATGCACTCAAACGGCTGGAGGCTATAGAATCCATCCAGGATCTCGGCACCGGCTTCACCCTCGCCTCGCACGATCTGGAAATACGCGGCGCAGGCGAACTGCTCGGCGAAGACCAAAGCGGCCAGATCCAGGAGATCGGCTACACCCTGTACACGGAATTACTGGAACGGGCAGTTCAGGCGCTTAAATCCGGCCGCGAACCCGAACTAGACCGTCCGCTCGATCATGGCGCGGAGGTTGATCTGCATATTCCGGCATTGATACCCGAGGATTATCTACCGGATGTACATGCCCGGCTGATGCTCTATAAGCGCATCGCCAGTGCGGTCACGGAAGACGAACTGCGCGAACTGCAAGTCGAAATGATAGACCGCTTCGGCCTGTTGCCGCCGCAGACCAAGACGCTGTTCAAAATCACCGAACTCAAACTGCTGGCCCAACCACTCGGAATACGCAAGATCGAGGCTGGTGAAAATGGCGCGCGGCTGACCTTCACCGACAAACCCTCCGTGGAACCGGGGAAAATCATTTCCCTTATTCAGCGCGAACCCAAGGTGTATAAACTGGACGGGCAGAATAAATTGCGTATTATTAAACCTTTGCCGGACGCCGCGGCGCGCACCCAGGCCATTGAACAGATTTTACAGGCCATATCTGCGGGTGGTTAGACCACAGCCCTGGTTTTCTGGGTATATAATGGTCCTGGTCTATTTATAACCATGAGGGTACTAACTTTTATGGATAAACCAATCATTTCGATTTCGCCTGATGTGATGGGTGGCACTCCCGTTTTTGCAGGCACCCGAGTACCCATCCAGACTTTGCTTGATTATCTTGAGGGTGGAGAAACCATTGACAATTTTCTCGAAGGTTTTCCGACGGTAACTCGAGATCAGGTCGTCGCCTTTCGTAGGATGGGTGGAGGATAGCGCAACCCATCATCAAAAATGATACGGCGCAGAAATTTGATGAGTTACGCTTCGCTTCACCCGTCCTACATAAATTTAAGCATCGAAAATGAATCCGGTACACACCCAAAAAGGCCGTGGCGCACTGAGCAATCAGGATGGCCGCTACGAGGCGCACGCGCACGAAACATTTGATGACGGATGGGGTACTGTTGACGAGGAGTTGCCGCCCGTCAAAACCACGGTGTCGCTCGATACGACACGTAGTGCCATCATCTATAATCAATCGCCCGATGTGGGCTTTGGCCGTTCCATCAACGCCTATCGCGGTTGCGAGCACGGCTGTGTGTATTGTTTTGCGCGGCCTACGCATGCTTATCTCGGCCTTTCTCCCGGCCTGGATTTTGAAACCAAGTTGTTTGCCAAACCGAATGCAGCCGCATTACTGGAAAAAGAACTCAGTAAACCAGGTTATCAATGCGCGCCGATTGCGCTCGGCACCAACACCGATCCTTATCAGCCTATCGAGCGTACTTATCGCATCACGCGGGAAATTCTGGAAGTATTGAGCGCCTGCAGCCATCCGGTGAGCATCGTTACCAAATCGGCGATGATCGAGCGGGACATGGACATATTGGCGGACATGGCAAAACGCGGCCTTGCCCATGTGTCGCTCTCGGTGACCACGCTGGATCGGAAACTGGCCCGCCGCATGGAGCCGCGCGCGTCCGCACCGGAGCGGCGCATTGCGGCGTTAAAGGCGTTGCACGAGGCCGGGGTTCCTTCGGGTGTACTGGTCGCACCCATCATCCCCGCGCTGACTGATTCCGAAATGGAGGCGATTTTGGAGGCCTGTGCCCAGGCCGGAGCGCAATGGGCGGGTTATGTGCTGTTGCGCTTGCCGCTCGAGGTTAAGGATTTATTCAAGGAGTGGCTGGAGACGGACGAACCCGGCAGGAGCGAGCATGTACTGAGCTTGCTGCGGCAGTCGCACGGCGGTAAAGAATATGAGGCGCGCTTTGGCGAGCGCATGCGTGGCAAGGGACCTTATGCCGAAATGATGGCACAGCGTTTCCGTCTCGCCTGTCAGCGTCTGGGCCTGAACAAACAACACAACCGGTTAGACGTGATGCAGTTCCGGCCTCCGGCCAAGCCGAAGGCGCAGCTTGAACTGTTTTGACCCCATAGCCCTAGCCCCTGAATCCCAGCATCTCATCACTCCGGCGGACTATCCACTTTCGCCGTATCGGGAAACAATTCTTCGCTGAACCCGAACAGGCGCAGATCTTTGATGCGGCGTGGATAGAGGATGCCGTCCAGGTGGTCGCATTCGTGTTGCACGACGCGGGCGTGAAAGTCATGTGCTTCTCGCTCGAAGCGGTTCCCATGTTGATCGTAACCGGTGTAGCGCAGATGCGTGTAGCGTTCGACCAGGCCGCGCATGCCGGGGACACTCAGGCAGCCTTCCCACATTTCGTCGGTCTCCTCACCCACGATCTCGATTTCAGGATTGATAAGCACGGTGGTAGGCACAGGTTCGACGTCGGGATAACGGGGGTTGCTCTCCACACCGAAGATGACCAGTCGTTGACTCTCGCCGATCTGTGGCGCGGCGAGACCCGCCCCGCTCTGCGCCGCCATGGTGTCGAACATGTCGGCGATGAGCGCATCGAGTTCGGGAGTGTTAAATCGGGTGACCGGCTGCGCCTTTTGCAGCAGCAGCGGATGACCCATACGGAGGACTTGTCTGACGGCCATAACACTAAATTAGCGGTATCACATACTCTAACAGCAGGCGCACCCGTTCCATGCCGATCTTTAAGTTTTCTTCAATTTCCTGCATGGTGATGTTGCCCGGTCCACGCCCGGCGGCGGGGTTGGCGATCACCGCGCAGGCGGCATAGTCCATTTCCAGTTCACGCGCCAGCGAGGCCTCCGGCATGCCGGTCATGCCTACGATGTCGCAACCGTCACGCTCCATACGATTGATTTCGGCGGCGGTCTCCAGACGCGGTCCCTGGGTCGCGCCGTAGGTAGCGCTGCTGCAAATCACGAGCTTCCCCGCAGCACAGCCTTTGATGAGAACGTCGCGCAGGCGTTCACTGTAGGGATGGGTAAAATCTATGTGGGTCACCGGAGACTGGCCGCTCTCGAAGAAGGTCTGCGCACGCCCGGCGGTGTAGTCTATGATCTGGTCTGGAATGACGATGCTGCCCGGCGCCAAATCGGCGCGTATCCCGCCCACGGCGGCCACTGCGATCACTCGGGTGGCGCCGGTATGCTTGAGCGCCCACAGGTTGGCGCGATAATTGATTTCGTGCGGCGGGATGGTGTGACGATAGCCGTGGCGGGCGAGGAACACTACTTTTTTGCCGGATAATACCCCGTGAGTCAATGGGCCGGACGGCTCGCCATACGGTGTATGCACCACTTGGCGTTGGATGATCTCCAGACTCTTGAGTATCCTTAGTCCGGTGCCGCCGATAATCGCTAGTTCAGTCATTGAATTTACTCGTTGTCTTTTACCGCAAAAATGCCAGGCGCATTGCGCAGATAGGTGTGATAGTCCATACCGTAGCCGAAGACATAGCGATCTGCTACTTTCAGACCGACAAAATCGGCCTGTAGAGCGTTTTTCCGGCCGCGTATTTTATCAACCAGGACGGCGCTGTAAACGGCGCTTGCGCCTTGCGCCTTACACTCTTCGAGAATCGCCGCCAGCGTCCAGCCCTCGTCAAGAATGTCATCCACTATCAGCACCACCCGACCCTGTAACGGTGTGGCGGGACGCGCCAGCCAGTGCAACGCCCCACCCTCGGTTGCGCCCCGGTAGCGGGTGGCGTGCATGTAATCCAGTTGCAAGGGGAAATTGAGGCGGGTCAGCAATTTTCCCGCAGCAACGATTCCGCCTGTCATCACGCACAGCACGAGCGGGTTGCTGTCTTTGAGCCTGGCGGTGATTTCATCCGCCATGCGGTCCAGCGCCGCCTCCCCGTCGGATTCCGGCTGAAGCCGCATGGCGCCGGCGTCTACGGCGAAGGCTTGTTGGGAGGTAACGGTAACGGAGATGTTTTTATTGTATAGGTCACGGGCACCTCTAAAACTAGTGGATTTTGT
>CAYUAZ010000026.1:0-14446 GCA_964442865.1 uncultured Gammaproteobacteria bacterium | reverse complement strand
GAGCGAGCACGACGTGCGCTTCGTCGAGGACGACTGGGAATCACCCACGCTCGGCGCCTGGGGCCTGGGTTGGGAAGTGTGGCTCGACGGCATGGAAGTCACCCAGTTCACCTATTTTCAAGAGGTGGGCGGCCTCAAATGCGCGCCGGTGCTGGGCGAAATCACTTATGGCCTGGAGCGGCTCGCCATGTATCTGCAAGGCGTGGAAAGCGTGTTCGATCTGAAATGGACCGACAGCGTGCGCTACGGCGACGTGTACCATCAAAACGAAGTCGAGCAATCGAAATACAATTTTGAATACAGCAACGTCGAGTGGCTGTTCAAATTATTCGGCGAGTTCGAATCCGAGGCCAGGCGTTTGATGGAAGCCAAACTCACCCTGCCCGCCTTTGAAATGGTCATGAAATGCTCGCACACCTTCAACCTGCTCGACGCGCGCGGCGCGATCTCCGTCACCGAGCGCGCCGCCTATATTGGGCGTGTGCGTGCGCTGAGCCGCGCGGTGGCGCAGAGCTACTATGATTCGAGGGAAGCCCTGGGCTTCCCCATTCTGAATAAAAAGTAAAACCATGCAAGACAGTTTACTCATCGAGCTGCTCACCGAGGAGCTGCCGCCCAAATCGCTGCTCAAACTTTCCCAGGCCTTTTGCAAAGGAATATTTGAAGGGCTGCAGGAGCAGGGTTTTGTTGCGGCGGATGCGGATTACGCCGGGCTCGTCAGCGAGTTCGCCACGCCGCGCCGCCTCGGCGTGCTGGTTAAAGACGTAGCCCACAAACAATCGGAACGCATCATTGAGCGCAAAGGCCCCGCGCTTGCCAGCGCCTACGATCAAAACGAAAAACCCACGCCCGCGCTCATCGGCTTCGCCAAATCCTGCGGCGTCGAAATCTCCGCGTTGCAAAAACACAGCGACAAAAAAGGCGAATACTTTGTATTCCGTGCCCGGCAACCCGGCGAGCTGCTGGAAAAACACTTATCTGCAATCGTCGCAGGCGTCATCAAAAAACTCCCCGTCGCCAAGCTGATGCGCTGGGGCGGCAGCGAGGTTGAATTTGTGCGCCCGCTGCATGGGATGATGATGTTGCATGGAAAAAACACCGTGCCCGGAACGGTGTTGAATCTACATAGCGATAACAAGACGCTGGGGCATCGCTTTCTGAGCGCAGGTGAAATAACCGTCACCGCTGCCGATGCTTACGAAAAAGCACTCGAAGAAAAGGGCTCGGTCATTCCCGGTTTTGAGAAACGCCGCGATCAGATAAAGAATGAACTGGCCGCTGCGGCAGGTGGTGCGCAGCCCCTGGACGATAGTGATTTGCTCGATGAAGTGACCGCGCTGGTGGAATACCCCGTGGTTTATGCGGGACAGTTCGACGCCCAGTTTCTCGGCGTGCCGCAGGAATGCCTGATCCTGTCCATGAAGCAGCATCAAAGGTATTTTCCGCTGTTCGACACAAGCGGCAAACTACTGCCGCGCTTCCTGTTTGTGAGCAACAACCGGGTGGACGACCCTCACCACATCATCCGCGGCAACGAGCGGGTGCTGCGCGCGCGCCTTTCAGACGCCAAGTTCTTTTTTGAGCAAGACGGCAAGACCCGGCTTGAAGATCGTATCCCCAAACTTGCGAATGTGGTGTACCACAACAAGCTCGGCAGCCAATTGCGGCGCGTGGAGCGCATCCAAAAACTCTCGGTGGCCATTGCCGCGAGGCTCAAGGAAATTAAATTCGCGGCGGACATCAAGCACGTCGAGCGCGCGGCGTACTTGTGCAAGGCCGACTTGCTCACCGACATGGTCGGCGAATTTCCGGAGCTGCAAGGCATCATGGGATATTACTACGCCTTGCATGACGGTGAAGCTCCGCAGGTGGCCGAAGCGATCCGAGAACACTATGAGCGTGTGCCGGAAAGTCCTGCGGGGATTTGCGTCGGTCTGGCCGAGAAACTTGATACCTTGGTAGGTATTTACGGCATCGGTCTCGTCCCCACGGGTGACAAAGACCCGTTCGGCTTGCGGCGCGCGGCGTTGAGCGTGCTGCGCACGCTGATGGAAAACAGTCTGTCTCTCAACCTCATGCAATTGCTGGAAATCGCCGAAGCGCAGTTCCCGGCGGGTTTGATCGCCAAAGACACCGTGCCCAAGCTCTATGAGTTCATGCTGGAGCGTCTGAAGCCGTATCTGCGTGAGCAGGATTTTAGCGCGGATGAGGTTGACGCCGTGCTGAGCCTCAAGCCCACACGCATGGATTGGATCGTGCCGCGCCTCAAGGCCATACAGGAATTCCGCAAAATGCCGGAAGCGGAAAGTCTCGCCGCCGCCAACAAACGCATCCGCAATATCCTCAAACAGGTGCAGCGCGAACCGATGGAGATAGTCAACGCGAATTTGCTAAAGCAGGATGAAGAGAGGCATCTCGCCCAGCATTTGGCGCTGCTCGAAGAGGAAGTCATGACGCTCATCCATCGCGGAGAATACACCCAGGCCCTCAAGCATCTCGCCTCGCTGCGTCCTGCGGTAGATGCGTTTTTCGACAAGGTGATGGTGATGGCGGAGGATGCGGCCCTGCGCGACAATCGCCTCGCGCTGCTCACCAAGCTGGAAGGTCTGTTCATGCGCGTGGCGGACATCTCCAAGCTACAGTACGGCGCCCAGCAGTCCTGAATCACTTGAAGCTCATCATCCTCGACCGCGACGGAGTGATTAACGGCGACTCCGACGAATATATTAAATCGCCCGAAGAGTGGGTGCCGATACCCGGCAGCCTGGAAGCGATTGCGCATCTGACGCGCGCGGGTTATACGGTGGTGGTGGCAAGCAACCAATCCGGCGTGGGCCGTGGGCTGTTTGATCTCCAGACCTTGCAGCGCATCCACGAAAAAATGCAACAAGCTGTGGCCCAGGCCGGTGGAAACATCGCCGCGATTTTTTTCTGCCCACATACTCCCGATGACCACTGCGATTGCCGTAAACCCAAACCCGGTTTATTCAGGCAAATTGAGCAACACTTCCATTGTGATCTACATGGCGTGTATGCGGTGGGCGACTCGCTGCGCGACGTCGAGGCGGCACGCGCAGTGGGCGCATTGCCCATCTTGGTGCGCACCGGCAAAGGGTCGCGCATCCCTCACCAGGATGTGCCCGAGAACGTCCCCGTCTACGACAACCTCGCCGCATTTGTAGACGCCCTGCTGATTGCATCAAAACCCTGATGTTGTTTCTGCGCTCGTTATTGTTCGCCCTGTGCCAGATTGTCTCCACTCTGGTATTTGCGCCCCTCAGCGTACTCAGCGGTGTGCTGCCGTTTCGCTTACGTTATCGCTTCATCATGCAGTGGAGCCATTTTAATCTGTGTTGCGCGGAAAAAATCTGCGGCCTGCATTACACCGTCGAGGGACGCGAACACATCCACACGCAAGCGTGCGTGATCCTCAGCAAACATCAATCGGCCTGGGAGACCTACGCGCTGCCGTGCATTTTTCCGCAGACCTTGTCCTGGGTGTGCAAGCGTGAATTGCTTTGGATACCGTTTTTCGGCTGGGGCCTGGCGATGATGCAGCCCATCGCCATAGATCGCAAGGCGGGCCGCCGCGCCTTGGAGCAACTGGTTGAGCAAGGCACGAAGCGATTGAATAGCGGCCGCTCGGTGGTGATTTTCCCGGAGGGCACCCGTATTGCGCCCGGCAGAAAGGGGCGTTACGGCATCGGCGGTGCGATGTTGGCGGAGCGGAGCGGTTACCCGGTACTGCCGATCGCGCACAATGCCGGTGAGTTTTGGCCAAAGAGGGGGTTTATCAAATATCCCGGTACGATACGCGTGGTCATCGGCCCACTGATCGAGAGTAAAGGCAAGAGCGCAGCCGAAATCAACGCGCTGGCGGAAGATTGGATTGAATCCGCCATGGGGCAGTTGCCTATGCTGGATGAGGCTGAGCCGGTCTAACATTCTTCTCTTCCGCAAAAATCAATCGAGCACTATCTCATTGATTTCTCGCCCTACCGGGCTGTTGTAGCGACTCGCACCTAAAAGGGCTGCGACATCCTTTAATCGCTAACAGGACTCGAAGCTGAAGGTAGACGTTTGACAGAGGCACTTACGTCGAGGATACTTTGGCTTGTGCGGTTGAATTGCCTATTCTTTTTGCAGGCGCGGACGCCTGTCATGCTATTCTACGTAAGCTTCCGTACCACCGGGTGGGTACCCACTATTTCGGGGGTAGCTCTGGAGTACACTGTTTGGCTTCCGTTATCGCGGATTCTACAACCTGACATGTTCTAAGCGATGAAAACTGGTCCGACCAATGCGACGATTGTTCTGTTGGGCAGTTTCCCGCCCGATGCTTTTTTGCCGGATTCATTGGCAGATGCCAAAGTCGTTACGCAACGCGAAGCGAAACTCGCACGGCTTCGAGTGCTGATTCCTGGTGTGACAGTCCAGTTTGGACTCCCTTGGGCCGAGATGATGGTGTCACGAGAACGCTTTCAGATTGGGACCACTGATGCGCCGTACGTACGCGCGTCCGACTTTGCGATAAAGGCTCTTCATGATTTGCCTGGCGATTTCGTGGTCACATCGTTTGGTATCAACGTGGAGAGTCATTTCGATCTTGGCAGTGTTCAAGCTCGTGATGCTTTTGGGCGAAAGCTGGCCCCGCCTCAAGTGTGGGGTGCGTGGGGAAAGGTGATTGAGGAAAGCATGGCTAAGGAAGACCGGTCGCACGGCGGAATGATGCTTCTTCAAATGAGGAAGCCATTTGCTGAGGAAAAGGTCGCTGGGTGGTTGGACGTTAATGTTGGGCCGTCGCAGAGAATTTCCAATACAGGCGTTTTTTTTCGTACGAACCACCATCATGAACATGCGCTGCTTGAAGGTGAAGAGGATGAACAGGAAAAGGCCCGTCAGCGTTCAGCGAACCCGCTTGCATTGCTCGACACGCTTGCGGAGCGGTTTGACGGTTCGATCGCATTGGTCGAGAATATATTCCGTGACTTGCTAGAAATGGAATCGCAATGAGGGCCACAACTCTAAACTCTGACTGGGCTGATCGCAGTCCGTCGCCTGATTCCACGGCTCCAATGCTTGAGGTTGGCAGCTATGCTGACCGGGGCATGGCTGAAACCGGAGAATGGTTGAAGGGGTACGAGCCTGAACCGACGAGGTCCGAAACATGTCACGCCAAGCCAGAGCGTAAAATTTCCACCTTGCCAGTCCCGGCAAATGAAATAAGACGCAATCCTGAAACGCGGCTCGCGGAATGGAATGGGTGCGTTACCGAAATCGATACTCATTACTTCTCCGCCTCTCTCAAAGGTATTTTTGGCGCGGGAGTACGCGGTGAAGAAGAAGACGCGGAAATTCCTATATCCGATGTCAGCGAGTTCGATAGGGAGCTTCTTGCGCCAGGAAATTTCTTCAGGCTTTGTGTCTTATCCGAAATTAGAGAAGACGGACAGCCGCGGCGCTACACTCAGGTGGTTTTTAGACACCTGCCTGCCTATCGGCCACATGAACTCGCCAAAGCTGCGGAACTGGGTTCAGAGATTCACCGGTTACTGCGTGTGGAATAGCTTGGGGTCTCAGCCGCGATCGGCAGAGATGGAAGTTACCGTTCTGGGGCCGGGCCACGGCGAGTCAATTGTTGTTCATTTGGGACGCGGCGAGTGGCTCATCGTGGATTCCTGTGTTGATGCCTCCGACGATCAAAAACGATCTGCGCCACTGAAGTATCTTCGATCGCTTGGTGTTCAAGTTGAAACTGCGGTGAAGCTAGTCGTCGTAACGCACTGGGATGATGATCACGTGCGGGGCATCGCGGAAGTTGTCGAAACGTGCTCGTCAGCAAGAGTGTGTTGCTCTACTGCCCTCACGCAGAGAGAATTCACGGAATTCGTTGAAAAGTCATCAGTTGGAGCCACCGCAACAGATGGCGCCGGTGTAAGAAATTTTCGGCGTGTCTTTCAATTGCTAATAGCGCGTGGAGGCTCTATTGTGGTTGCCACCCCAGGGCGCCAGCTATTGCGGAATCCAAAGGTTCGATCATGGTCCCCATCTGATCATGAAGCGATGCTCTTCCTCCAATTCCTTGCGCAAAGGGAGCCAAAGGGTGGACAGAGTTTACGCAGAGCGGTCCTCGGCTCGCCTAATCTCACATCCGTCGTTCTAAGCATAGAGTGGGACGACGTGGCTGTATGGCTTGGCGCCGATATGGAGTTTCATACTGACAATAGGCGTGGATGGGGGGCGGTTGTTTCGGAAGCCAGGATAGTCGGTTTTGTGCCAGGGAACATGGTGAAGGTACCGCATCACGGCTCCCATACCGGACATGACGACCGAATGTGGACGGATTTGCTTCAGCAAAAACCAATCTCTGTGATAGCGCCGTTCGGACGCGGCGCCTTAAATAAACGTCCGCCGAAATCTGCTGATGTAAAACGAATCAATGACCTTTCGTCAGCCACATACCTAACCGCAGGGCGCGAACAGCCGAATCGGCCCAAAATGGACTTCGCGGTGAAGAGAAGTCTGCGCGAGGGGAACATCTCCCTCGTGAGCCAAAAAACCCCCTTGGGCATTGTGCAACTTCGTCGAATGCCTGGGGGGCAGTGGCAACATGCCCTGTTCGGCGCTGCCCGCCGCGCCAAGTAGTTCCTGAATTCCGAATATTATAAGGCGTCGGAGCCCTTTAATGGATTCTGGCGGAAGCTTGGATTGAATCCGCCTTCTGCGTCAGGCTGTGAAGCCCAGCGGCCAGCGCGCCCGCACGTCGAAGGCGAGCGAGTTGAGGTCAGAGTCCAGGCCTGCCACCAACCGCTGGTAACCGGCAAAGGCGATCATCGCGCCGTTGTCGCTGCAAAATTCCAGGCGTGGGTAATACACCCGGGCGGTTTGTGTGTGAGCCATTTGCTCGAGACGGCGGCGCAAGGCCTGGTTGGCGCTCACGCCGCCGGCCACCACCAGACGGGTAAGGCCGGTCTCATGCAAGGCGCGCTGGCATTTAATGGCGAGCGTTTCGGTCACTGCTTCCTGGAAGGCGTGGGCGATGTCGGCGCGAGTCTCGGCGGTCGCGTCCTGACTATGAAATAGCGTCACGACGGCGGTCTTCAGGCCGCTGAAACTGAAGTCCAGTCCCGGCGGGTCGGTCATGGGTCGAGGCAGGTGCAAGCGGGCGTGTCGTCCTTGCAGGACCAGTTTTTCCAGTGCGGGGCCGCCAGGGTAGCCGAGGCCGAGCAGCTTGGCGATCTTGTCGAAGGCCTCGCCGACGGCGTCGTCCAGGGTTTCGCCCAGGATTCGGTACTGGCCTATCCCTTGCACCTCGACCAGCAGAGTATGACCGCCCGACACCAGCAACGCGACAAAGGGAAACGCGGGCGGTTCGGCCTCCAGCAAAGGGGCGAGCAGGTGGGCCTCCATGTGGTGTATGGGAACGGCGGGAACGCCCCAGGCATAAGCCAGACTGCGTCCGATGGCGGCGCCGACCAGCAATGCCCCGACCAGGCCCGGCCCCGCAGTATAGGCCACGGCGGTGATAGCCTTTGCTTCGCACCGTGCTTCGGCCAGAACCTCGCGGATCAGCGGCAGGGTGCGTTGGACGTGATCGCGCGAGGCCAGTTCCGGCACCACGCCCGCATATTCGGCGTGCAGGGCGACCTGGCTGTGCAGGCGGTGGGCCAACAGGCCTTGTTCGGAGTCGTAGATCGCCACCCCGGTCTCGTCGCAGGAGGTTTCAATGCCCAGGATACGCATGCTTTGCAATTTGGGGAGAAGACCGGTATTATTACATGTTTACCAATTCATGTTGTCTGAGGTTAACGAATAGATGCCGTCCGTACGCTTAAAAGAAAACGAACCCTTCGAGATCGCCCTGCGGCGATTCAAGCGCTCTTGTGAGAAGGCCGGTGTGCTTTCCGAAGTGAGACGCCGCGAATTTTATGAAAAGCCCACCTCCGTGCGCAAGCGCAAAGCCGCCGCTGCGGTCAAGCGCCAGTTGAAGCGGTCTTCGCGTGACGTGACGCGCAGGGTCAGACTTTACTAGCTTGACGTAACCCGTGTTGTGGCTGTGACGCAATACGGAAAATTACTGCTACTCCTCTCAAGTCCCGGATCGCGGCGTTCGCCCAGTCCGGGTGTTTTCATTGCCTTCGCCTTCGTGTGATAACCATGAGTCAGCCTGAATCCGCATTAAAGCAGCGTATTACCGAGGACATGAAGTCCGCCATGCGCGCCGCCGACAAGCGCCGCCTGGGGACGATCCGGCTGCTGCTGGCCGCCATCAAACAGCGCGAGGTGGATGAGCGCATCGCGCTGGATGACGCCCAGGTCATCGCCGTCATGGAAAAAATGATCAAGCAGCGGCGCGACTCCATCAGCCAGTACCAGGCGGCGGGCCGCCAGGAACTGGCGGATCAAGAGGTCTATGAAATCGAAATACTTCAGACTTACATGCCTGCCGCACTCTCCGAGGCCGAGGTGGATACCTTGATCGAGGCCGCCATCGCCAGTACCGGAGCCGTGTCCGCCAAGGACATGGGCAAGGTCATGGCCACGCTCAAACCGCAGTTGCAGGGCCGCGCGGACATGGGCCAAGTCGGGGCCAAGATCAAGGCTAAGTTAGGAACTGGGGGCTAGGGACTGGGGTTTAGGGATTGGGGCTAGGACTTGAGCTGCTGCTAGACTATGATTTCTCCTAGCCCCTAGCCCCTAGCCCCTAGCCCCTAGCCCCTAGCCCCTAGAATGACCGGCCGCATCCCCCAAGATTTCATTGACGGACTCCTCAACCGCACCGACATCGTCGAGGTCATAGACGCGCACGTCCCGTTGCGCAAGGCCGGGCGCGAATACGTCGCCTGTTGCCCGTTTCACGACGAAAAAACCCCCTCCTTCACCGTCAGCCAGCAGAAGCAGTTCTATCACTGCTTTGGTTGCGGCGCCCATGGCACGGCCCTCGGCTTCCTCATGGAGTACGAGCACCTGGACTTCGTCGAGGCGGTGCGCGAACTGGCCGGTCGGGTTGGTCTGCCGATGCCGGAGCAGGCCGCGCCGCGCGCCGTCGCTGCGGACGGCCAGGATCTCTACGCACTGCTCGGCCAGGCCGCAGATTTTTATTCCCGCCAATTGCGTGAACACCCCGATGCTCCGCGCGCAGTCGCTTACCTCAAGCAGCGCGGCCTGAGCGGCGAGATCGCGGCGCATTATGGCATCGGTTATGCGCCGCCCGGCTGGGACACTCTGTTGCGCGCACTGGGCAAGGGTGATCCGGCACTACAGGCGCAACTCGCCAAGGCCGGCATGCTGATAACCAAGGAAGGCGGCGGCTACTACGACCGCTTCCGGGATCGCGTCATGTTTCCGATCCGCGACGCGCGCGGCCGCACTATCGGCTTCGGCGGCCGGGTGCTCAGCAATGAAGATACCCCCAAGTACCTCAACTCGCCCGAGACGCCGCTGTTTCACAAGGGCCGCGAACTGTATGGTCTCTATGAAGCCCGCAAGGCGGTGCGCGATTTGGACCGGCTGCTGGTCGTCGAGGGCTACATGGATGTGGTGGCGCTGGCGCAATACGACATCCGCTACGCCGTGGCGACCCTGGGGACGGCCACCACCCGCGAGCACCTGGAGCGCCTGTTTCGCGTCGTCTCCACGCTGATATTCTGTTTTGACGGCGACCGCGCCGGCCGCGAGGCCGCTTGGCGCGCCCTGGAAAATACCCTGCCCGTGCTGCACAACGGCCGGCAGGCGAGCTTTCTGTTTTTGCCCGACGGCGAAGACCCCGACAGCCTGGTGCGCAAGGAGGGCCGCGAGGCCTTCGAGTCCCGGCTGGCCGGCGCCATGCCCTGTTCCAGCTTTTTCTATGAAAGCCTGCTCAAACAGGCCGATGTCACCAGCATGGATGGACGGGCGCGTCTGGTGGAGCTGGCCCGGCCGCACCTGTCGCAGCTTCCGCCCGGCGCGTTTCGCCAGATGATGACCGCCCGGCTGGCGGAGATCGCCCGCATGCCGGCGGCCGATCTCACCCGGCTGATTGAGCAGCGGGCGCCAAAAACAGCAATCAAACCACAATTGACCAAGGCGACCACACCGCAAAGTCGGGCGCGGATGCCGCCGGTGCGATTGGCGATCACCCTGTTGTTACAGAGGCCCGCGCTGGCCCTGCAAGCGGGCGACCCCGAACGCCTCGGCGGTATTGAACGCCCGGGCGTGGAGATGCTCAAAGAAATGCTAAGTCTGATACAGGCCCATCCCGAACTCAGCACCGGTGCTCTGCTGGAACGCTGGCGCGAGAGTCCCCAGGCCTCTTACCTGTTCAAGCTGGCGCGCTGGCAACACCCCCTGCCCGACCAGGAGTGGCAGGCGGAATTTAACGGCGCCCTGGAACGGGTTGCCGCACAAGGCCTGGAGCAGCGCAAGCAACGTCTGCTTGATAAATCCCGCGCTGGGGAGCTGAGCGTCCAGGAGAAAGGCGAGTTACAGGCCTTATTTTCTGCAAATCGGCATTGAAAACAGGGAATTGTGGGCCGATATCATCCTTATCAAAGAGTGTTGTTTTTCAGGTATAATAGTTCGCTTTTAGCCGACCGACCGATCGCACGCCGCCATGAGCATGAAACAGGAACAGCAGCAATCACAGCTTAAATTATTGATCGCTATGGGTAAGGAGCAAGGCTTCCTGACCTACCGCGAGGTTAACGATCACCTGCCCGATGAAATCGTAGACCCGGAGCAGATCGAAGATATCATCAGCATGATCAACGACATGGGCATCGCGGTGCATGAAATTGCGCCCGATACCGATAGTCTGCTGCTGAGCGATACGGCGGTCACGGCGGCGGACGAGGATGTCACCGAAGAGGCCGCCGCCACCCTGGCGACCGTGGACAGCGAGTTCGGCCGCACCACCGACCCGGTGCGCATGTACATGCGCGAGATGGGCGCCGTCGAACTGCTCACCCGCGAGGGCGAGATCGTCATCGCCAAACGCATCGAGGACGGGCTGGGCCAGGTGCTGTCCGCGCTGGCCACCTACCCCGAGACCGTCGGCGACCTGCTGCGCGAATACGAGCGCGCCGACAAGGGCGAGCTGCGCCTCGCCGACATCATCAGCGGCTATCTCGACCCCAACGCCCTGGAGCAGGAGCCGCCTCCGGTGGTGGACCTGAAGAAGGATCTCGATGATGAGGTCCTGGACGAAGTGGTGGTGGTCGCCGAAGACGAAGAAGTACTGGAGACCGGCCCCGACCCGGAAGAGGCGCGCGCACGCTTTACCCAGTTGCGCAAGCTGCATCAGAAATCCGTCGCGGCCCTGGCCAAACACGGCAAGGGGCACGCCAAGGCCCTCAAGGCGCGTACCGAACTGGTCGCCTACTTCATGGAATTCAAACTCGTCCCCCGGGCAGTCGAGCGGCTGGTCGGCGGGTTGCGGCAGATGGTGGAACGCATCCGCGCCCAGGAGCGCGCGATTATGGACATCTGCGTCAACAAGGCGCGCATGCCCCGCAAAGAATTCATCACCACCTTCCCGGACAACGAAACCGACCTCGGCTGGCTGAGGAAGCACATCAAGGCCAACCGTGATTACTCCGCCGCCCTCGAACAATACAGCGACGACATCATCCGCGCCCAGAACCGGCTCATCCAGTTGGAGCAGAGCTGCGGCATGGGCATCAGCGAGATCAAGGACATCAACCGCCAGATGTCCATCGGCGAGGCCAAGGCGCGCCGCGCCAAGAAGGAAATGGTCGAGGCCAACCTGCGTCTGGTGATCTCCATCGCCAAGAAATACACCAACCGCGGCCTGCAATTCCTCGATCTCATCCAGGAAGGCAACATCGGCCTGATGAAGGCGGTGGACAAATTCGAGTACCGGCGCGGTTACAAGTTTTCCACCTATGCCACATGGTGGATACGCCAGGCCATCACGCGCTCCATCGCCGACCAGGCGCGCACCATCCGTATCCCGGTGCACATGATCGAGACCATCAACAAGCTCAACCGCATCTCCCGGCAGATGCTGCAAGAGGTCGGCCGCGAACCGACGCCGGAAGAATTGGCGATACGCATGGAAATGCCCGAAGACAAGGTGCGCAAGGTGCTCAAGATCGCCAAGGAGCCCATCTCCATGGAGACGCCCATCGGCGACGACGAAGATTCGCACCTCGGCGACTTTATCGAAGACGCGAGCGTGCTTTCGCCCGGCGACGCAGCGGTGTTCGAAGGGTTGCGTGAGGTGACGCAGGAAATGCTGGACGGTCTCACCCAGCGCGAGGCCAAGGTGCTGCGCATGCGTTTCGGCATAGACATGAACACCGACCACACCCTCGAAGAAGTCGGCAAGCAGTTCGACGTGACGCGGGAACGCATCCGTCAGATCGAAGCCAAGGCGCTGCGCAAACTGCGTCACCCGAGCCGCTCGGAACAATTGCGCGCCTTTCTGGATCTGGAGGGGTAAGGCGCCGAACGCCCAGCCTAAAGAGGGCTGGGGTTTCAGCGGAGCATGGTTGTGTAGCGAAGTAGCAGGCGAGCGAAGTTCGTGCGCAGGATGGTTTTCAGGATTTCGTTAAGGAGCCTTTCAGAGACCCCCTAGAAATCGTGCACTGTGGATTATGCTCCTCTGTGTGACAATTAGAGCAAAGGAGGCGGCAGCCTTTCGCTTCCAGAAGGATTGCTACCCAACTTCTGTTCGACAGGGAGCGGAGATCCAACTGAAACTCCTTCGTGCCCGGTGTAGGATGATGGAACTCCAATGCCGCATAGTTTTTGTTGTAGCCGCACCGCTCGCACTCCATCCCTTTCATTTCGATTAATTGCAGTTTTCTTTCCCTGCCGCGCTTTTGTTGAGCTTGGTAGCTCTGATAGTAATCGTTGTTATGAACATTCTTGCATCTGCGGGAACAAAACTTCCGCTGGCGACCAGCCAGTAGTGTTTTGCAGTTGAGGCAGCGTTTCATAGCTGAGTGGATGAATACTCGCTTATGTGCTATATCATAATCAATAAAATCCTGGCACTCAATGGCTAAAATAGGTTCTCTGCAATTAGGCACCCTCGTATGTTAAAAGCTGATAGAATGAAAAAGTCGGGCCTGTAGCTCAGTTGGTTAGAGCAGGGGACTCATCAAAATGGTGCGTTCATATCGAAAGGTGTGAAATGAACGGGATGAATTCAGGGAAACCTTCCAGTTATAAAGCTGATGGCAACCCTGAGCCAAGTCGGAGGTACACCTCCGAAAGGTGCAGAGACTACCTGAGAGCTGAAGTGCTCTTAATAACAGGCATCGAGCGTCCCGCACCCTGAAACGGTACCTCATGGGTGATGAGATAGTCCACCCCCACCAGAAATAGTGGGATCAGTGAATCCCTTGGTCGTAGGTTCGAGTCCTACCGGGCCCACCATTATTTATCGTACATTCCCATCCGATCCGAATGCGAAATCCATGCACAGCCTGAGTGAGCATCTGGCGCGTTACGGATTCAGGGAGTTTGGTTCCGCCGAGTTGTACCGCTATTGGGGCGGGCGGCAGCTCGGCGACAAGAAGGCGAAGATATTCGACCGCCTGCGCAAGCCGCTGGAGAAGGACGACGCACGGCCCGACGACGTGCTGCGTTTTTACGATTTTATCGCCGAGCCCGATGTCGCCGCGGTGGCGCACTCGTTGAAGACCGACGCGATCCGGGCCAGCGGCGCGGCGGTGTGGGAGCGCATCAAGGATAAAAAAACGATCTTGGATTTCGGCTGCAACATCGGCTATCTCACCACCTGGTACGCGCAACACGGCGGTAATCGGGTGACCGGGATAGACATATCGGAACGCAGCATCGCCGAGGCGAACAGGATGGCCGAGACCCAGGGTTGTGGTAACGTGAATTTCCGCTGCGGGGATGTCAGAAAGATTCTGCACGATGCCGGATTTGACGCTATCGTGGACACTCAGACACTTTACACCGTGCATAAAAAGAAGCAGACATTGAAGCACCTTTACACGCTGCTTGATGAAGAGGGCATTCTGGTCACGATACCCCCGGTTCGCAGCGTGGAAAAAATTTCTGCTTATCTCGAATTGTTGTCCGTGAGCGGTTTTTATACTTATGCGCTCGACTTTGTTTTATTCTCCGCGCTGGGCGGAGCCGACGCCTATCCCATTATTGAAGCAGGTAAGCTGCCTGAGCGGCGTGCCGTGATAGATGCCGAGGCAAAATGCCAGGCCATGCAGCGGGCGCTGCGTGCGGCGTGAGTAAATCCATGGCTCATATCCCCAAGGTAGGTTTCGTCAGTCTCGGCTGCCCCAAGGCGCTGGTGGACTCCGAGCAAATCCTCACGCAATTGCGCGCCGAAGGTTACGCGGTCTCACCCACCTACCAAGACGCCGACCTGGTGGTGGTGAACACCTGCGGGTTTATAGACGCCGCAGTGGAGGAATCGCTCGACGCCATCGGCGTGGCGTTGGCGGAAAACGGC
>CAYUAZ010000025.1:0-15081 GCA_964442865.1 uncultured Gammaproteobacteria bacterium | reverse complement strand
GTGACCGCCGCGCTTCCAGTCACGATACTGGTGCGCTCGTCCCTTGAGGGTGTAAAAGCCGGGGCAAAAAACATTTTGCTCGAGAGTGATCTCCTTCAGCTCCAGTCCGGCGAGACCGACAAACGGTTTGATGGTGGAGCCTGGCGGGTAGGCGCCACGCAACGCCCTGTTGTACAAGGGTTGATCGGGGGAATTGTGCAGGGCGTCGTAGCTCTTGCTGTCTATGCCGTTGACGAATGGATTAGGGTCATAGCCCGGCATGCTGGCGAACGCCAGCACCGCCCCGTCGCGTGGGTCGAGCGCCACCACCGCGCCGCGATTCTGTCCCAGCGCCTGCTCGGCAACAGCCTGCAGACGGGCGTCCAGATTAAGGTGGAGGTTTTGCCCGGCCTGGGGCGGCGTGGTCTCCAGCACCCTGAGCCTGCGGCCCTGAGCGTTGGTTTCCACCTGTTCGAATCCCACCCGGCCGTGGAGAATTTCTTCGTATGATTTTTCCACGCCGGTCTTGCCGATGTGGGTGGTGCCGCTGTAATTGGAAGTGTCCAAATCGTCAAGCTCGTCTTCGCTGATGCGACCCACATAACCGATCGCGTGCACAGCCAATGTCCCCAGGGGATAGTGACGGGAGAGACCGGCCGCCACGTCCACGCCGGGAAATCGCGGGCGATTGACCGCGAAGCGCGCGACCTCCTCCTCGCTGAGACGAAACCGCAGCGGCACGCCCTTGGCGCTGCGCTTTTGCGCAAGCGCCTTGCGAAAGCGCTTGATGTCGGCATCGGTGAGCGCGACGATGTCGCGCAGGGCAAGCAGGGTCGCCTCCAGATCGGGGACTTGTTCGGGCACGATCTCCAGGCTGTAGGCCGGTAGATTCTGGGCCAGCACCACCCCATTACGGTCGTAGATCAAACCGCGACCGGGCGGCAGCGCCGCGAGGGCGATGCGGTTATTTTGCGAGAGCGTTGTGTAGTGCTCGTGGTAGACGATTTGCAGATAGACCAGCCGTACGACGACCAGCGCCATCAAGGAAAACACGGCCGCGACCGCGACCACCACCCGCCGGTTGAACAGCCGGGCCTCGTGGATGCGATCACGGATCGAGTTTTCGGGGGTTACGCGGGGGCCCATCATTCAGTGGCGACATGGCGGCGATGCAGATCACGCAGCAGGAAAAACACCCAGGGCCACAGCATGGTGCTGGTGAGCACGGGCAGCCAGTATTTCCAACTGCGCGGCGGCTGACCGATGACCCCCTGCACCCAGAGATTCAGCATCAGTTCCATGAAGATAAGCAGCATGACCATGAACGCCTGCTGCCACAACGGAAACCGACGCGCCTGACGGTGCAGCGTGACGGCGATGTACGCCACCACCGCCAGGGCCAGAGCGTGTTGTCCCAGCAAAGCGCCGCTTATTACATCGAGCACTATCCCCATCCCCCAGGCGACGCCGACCCCCACCCGCTCGGGCGCGGCCAGACACCAGTAAACGATTACCAGCGCGACCCACTCCGGCCGGTACATCTGGGCGGCGGTGGGCATGGGGAGCAGGGTGAGCAGCAACGCGCCTACCAGACTCAAGATAATCAGCCAACCGCCGGTATGGCGCACAATCACTCGACCGGCCCCTCGGTTTCGGGAAGCGGAGAAATCTCCGGGGCGCCGGGCGGAGCTTGTGTCACCGGCGCGGGGGGTGCGACGAGCACGGGTGTCGTGGGGGCAGGCGGCGGAGCTGTTGTTAACTGCGGCGGCGCGTGTTCCGTAACGACCAGCAACACCTCACGGCTGCGTTCGACATGCGCGGCAGGCATGGCGCTGACGCGCGCGAACGAGAGGCCGGGCTGGTTTTCCACCGCGACGTTGGTGGCGACGGGATACGAGGGCGGAAAGCGCCCGCCCAAACCGGAGGTGACCAGTAGATCGCCGACCCGCACGTCGGCGTTCTTGGCGATGTAGGGGATATCGAGGCGGTTGAACGAACCGGTTCCGACCGCGAGGGCGCGCAGGCCGTTGCGATTAATCTGCACCGGCAGCGCGTGACTGGGATCGGTGATGAGCAACGCGGTGCTGGTGAGCGGCCCGGCGTGCAGCACCTGGCCCATCACGCCATCGGCGTCCAGCAGTGGCTGGCCGGCCTTGACGCCGTCGCGGGAACCCTTGTTCAACAGGATCTGATGCCGGAATGGGTCCATGTCCACCTGCAGCAGCTCGGCCACCAGCAGGCGTTCGCGGATTTGCAGTGACGACTGCAACAGATCCCTCAGCCGCTGGTTTTCGGTCTCCAGGGCGGCGAATTTCTGCAAGCGGCCCAAGAGCCGCAGATTCTGCTCGCGCAGTCCGCTGTTTTGATCCAGCAGCGCGTTGCGGGTGGACAGGCCTTCGCCGACCCAACCACCCGCCCTGGCCGTGAGGTCAACGACATATTGCAGCGGATAGACTGCCAGGGAGAGGCCCGCCCGCACCTCGCCCAGCAGGTGCAGGCGGTGGTCTACGGTCATCAGAATGAGCGAGGCAACGCACAAAATGAACAGCCGCAGCCCGGTCGCCGGACCGTAAACAAACAGGGGCTTCATGTGACGCTGGGAGAGAGGAGAATTCATCGCCTACTGATAGTTGCAAAATTCTCTAATACGCTTCCCGCCATTACTAAAAGACGAAACGCCAAGACGCAAAGACGCCAAGTATTGAAGATTTATAACAGCTTGCGATCTTTGCGTCTTGGCGTCTTTGCGTTGAGTCTTGGCAACAGATGTTTGGCATTTATGAAGGCTAATAATCCGCCTCGCTAGTGACATAGATAGAGTATCCGTCAATCGTTCAACAACACCTCGCGGCCCAGCTCGTTAATCATCTCCAGGGCCATGCCGCCGCCGCGCGCCACACAGGTCAGCGGGTCCTCGGCGATGATCACGGGCAGGCCGGTCTCCTCCATGAGCAGTTTGTCCAGATCCCGCAACAAGGCACCGCCGCCGGTGAGCACCATACCGCGCTCCGCCACGTCGGCGCCCAGTTCCGGCGGGGTCTGCTCCAGCGCGGTGCGCACGGCGCTGACGATGCCCGACAGCGGTTCCTGCAGGGCCTCGAGGATTTCATTACTGTTCAAGGTGAAACTGCGCGGCACGCCCTCGGCCTGATTACGGCCCCACACCTCGATCTCGCGCACCTCGTTGCCGGGGAAGGCCGCGCCGATCTTGTGCTTGATGTCCTCTGCGGTCTGCTCGCCGATCAGGCTGCCGTAATTGCGGCGTACATAATTGATGATGGCTTCATCGAAGCGGTCCCCGCCGATGCGCACCGAGGCCGAGTACACCACACCGTTGAGGGAAATGATGGCCACCTCGGAAGTACCGCCGCCGATATCCAACACCATCGAGCCGCGCGCCTCGCCGATCGGCAAGCCCGCGCCAATGGCTGCGGCCATAGGTTCTTCGATCAAATAGACCTCACGCGCCCCGGCGCCGGCGGCGGCTTCCTTGATCGCACGCCGCTCCACCTGGGTGGAACCGCACGGGACGCTCACCAGCACCCGCGGGCTCGGCCGTAAGAACTTGTTTTTATGTATCTTATGGATAAAGTGCTGCAACATCTTCTCGGTCACGGTGAAGTCGGCGATCACACCGTCCTTGAGCGGGCGGATAGCGCTGATACTGCCGGGCGTGCGGCCCAGCATGCGCTTGGCCTCCACACCCACGGCCAGAATAGTCTTCGGCCCCTGCGGCCCGCGCTCCAGGCGGATCGCCACTACAGAAGGTTCATTGAGTACAATACCTTGGCCACGCACGTAAATCAGGGTATTGGCGGTACCGAGATCTATAGAGAGGTCATTGGAGAAAAAACCTCGAAAACGTCCAAACATCAGCCGATAGCCCTTTATATGGAAAATAATACGTCACTGTATCAACGCGGGGAGATTTGGGCAAGCTGCCAAAGTGTGATAAGGTTTCACGCCTTGAACGCCAGCCAACAGCCGGGAGTAGATTCGTGACCTTAACCGCCTCCGACATAGAGAAGATCGCCCATCTGGCGCGGCTCTCCATCAGCCCGCAAGACATTCCTAACTACACGCATAACCTCTCGAATATCATCGGCTTGGTTGAGCAGATGAACAGCGCAGACAGCGCGCACGTCACACCCATGGCGCACCCGCTGGACATGCCCGCCCGCCTGCGCCCGGACGAAATCACCGAGACCGACCAGCGCGAGACGTTCCAGGCGATTGCGCCTGCGGTCAGCGCCGGGCTGTATCTGGTGCCGAAGGTTATAGAATAAAAACAGTAGCTAGTAGCTAGTAAAGGCATTCTATCCTCGCTACTCGCCACTAGATACTCGATACTCGATACTGAATTAATTATGCACACCAAAACCATTGCCGAATTATCCAGCGCGCTGCGCAAACGTGAGTTCTCCAGCGAGGAGCTGACCCGCGCCTATTTACAGCGTATCGAAAAATACAACCCTGCGCTCAACTGCTACATCAGCGTGACCGCCGAACGCGCGCTGGCGCAGGCGCGCGCCGCCGACGCACGCCTTGCAAAAAACGAGGGCGGCGCACTCACCGGCATCCCCATCGCGCAGAAAGATATTTTTTGCACCAAGGGCGTAAAGACCAGTTGCGGCTCCAAGATGCTCGACAACTTCATTGCACCCTACGACGCCACCACGGTCGAGCGTTTTGATGCGGCGGGCGCGGTGATGCTCGGCAAAACCAACATGGACGAATTCGCCATGGGCTCGTCCAATGAAACCAGTTTTTACGGACCGGTGAAAAATCCCTGGGACCTCGCCGCCGTGCCCGGCGGATCTTCCGGCGGCTCCGCTGCGGCCGTGGCCGCACGTCTTGCGCCCGCCGCCACCGGCACCGACACCGGCGGCTCCATCCGCCAACCAGCGGCGCTGTGCAATCTCACCGGCCTCAAGCCCACCTATGGGCGCGTGTCGCGCTACGGCATGATTGCATTTGCCTCCAGCCTGGATCAGGGCGGGCCGATGGCGCGCACGGCGGAGGATTGCGCCCTGTTGTTGCAAGTCATGGCCGGATTCGACCCGCGCGACTCCACCAGCGTAGATCGCCCCGTGCCCGACTACCCGGCGGCTCTCCATCAACCCACCAAAGGTTTGCGCATCGGCCTGCCCAAAGAATATTTTGCCGAGGGTCTCGACGCCAAGGTCGCCGCCGCCATTGACGCGGGGATCAAGGAATATGAAAAACTCGGCGCGATCGTCAAACAGATCAGCCTGCCCAACACCCATCTCGCCGTGCCGACCTATTACGTGATTGCCCCCGCGGAATGTTCGTCCAATCTGTCGCGCTTCGACGGCGTGCGCTTCGGCCACCGCTGCAAAGACCCCAGGGATCTCGAAGATTTGTACAAACGCTCGCGCGGCGAGGGGTTCGGCGCCGAAGTCCAGCGCCGCATCATGATCGGCGCCTATGTATTGTCCGCCGGCTACTACGATGCGTATTATCTCAAGGCGCAACGGCTGCGCCGCCTCATCAGCGACGATTTCAAAAAGGCCTTTGCCGAGGTGGACGTCATCATGGGGCCGACGGCGCCGACGGTCGCGTTCAATTTGGGTGAAAAAACCGACGACCCGGTCACCATGTACCTGTCCGACATCTACACCATCGCCGCCAACCTCGCCGGCCTGCCGGGCATGTCTATACCTGCAGGCTTCGTGGGCAACCGTCCCGTGGGTTTGCAGCTCATCGGTAATTATTTCGACGAGACGCGGCTGTTGAATGTTGCGCATCAATATCAG
The DNA here is from genome assembly GCA_964442865.1 of uncultured Gammaproteobacteria bacterium. Lineage (GTDB taxonomy): Bacteria > Pseudomonadota > Gammaproteobacteria > SURF-13 > SURF-13 > JACPZD01. The sequence continues at coordinate 9,325 of CAYUAZ010000025.1, read as the reverse complement.
AAAGTAACGGATTGGCATCAACGTGTGCCTAAAGGATTTGAATGAGCATCCCAACAGTTCAGGTTTTGCAAGGGGATTGTCTCGATGCTTTACGACAATTCCCTGACGAGCGATTCGATTTAATAATCACATCTCCACCTTATGCTGATAGCAGGCACAAAACCTATGGCGGGATAGACCCGGATGATTATGTAAAATGGTTTCTGCCCCGCGCACAAGAGTTTCTCCGGGTTATCAAACCATCTGGTCCGTTCGTCCTTAACATAAAAGAAAAGGTAGTGGATGGCGAACGGCATACTATTAAAATGAATAAGGCGACACGGTACTGCGTCCCTTCACAGCATAAATCAACAATAATACCCTAACAATGAGTTACGAAGGTAAAATGCTTGAAGAGTTGGGAATGCCAACACGAAAAGAAGTTGAGCAAGCATTGCTGAAAACATTGTTTAAACATAATGGAGTTATAAAAGAATTTGGTTCGGGTGAAGAAATAGTAGATGAACTTGCAAATGAATTTGGGTTAAATGAAAAGCAAAGAACTGTTTTCCTGCAAACTATATATCGTAAAGAAGATAGACTTAAAAAGTCACTGCTGTGGCATCGCCTGTTGTTTCGTGCCGCTGATTCATTGGCAAAAGAAAGATTAGTCTCAAGACCAACATCAACACTTCCGCTTACCCGCAAAAAAGAATGGATGCTTACTGAAAATGGTTTTGATGAAGCATTGAGGCTTTTGAATATCCAGAAAACACAAAAAGAATTTCTTCCAACGAAATCTTTTGAAGTTCAAAAAGTCGTAAAGAAGCTTACTGAAGCTCCAAGACCCGAACACTACGATCCGTTCGATAAGGAAAAGAAAGTTACTATAGTAACAAGAGAGTCATCAATAAGAGCAAGAGGCTTTCGTCAAGCAGTTATTGAAGCATACAATTACAAATGTGCTTTTTGTGGAATGAAAATTAATTCACCTGGTTCTTTATTGTGGGAAGTTGAAGCAGCACATATAGTTCCTCATAGTTCAATGGGGAAAGATGATATTTGGAATGGTTTAGCTTTATGTCACTTGCACCATTGGTGCCTTTGACGTTGGTTGGTTCACCTTGCAAGATGATTTCAAGATTCTTGTTTCACCACGAGTAAATTCTTTACCACCCGATTTCGGTAGAATGGGAGATTACGATTTTATTAGAGTTTTCTCAAGCAAAAGTTCTAAAATTCTATTACCAAAAAGAAAAGGAACTTATCCTCATCACAATGCAATTGGCTGGCATCGTGAAAATAAATTTAATAATTTAAAAATTTAGGAGAAAAAATGAAAAACAACAAAATCATTTATTCGCTTACTGTAGAAGATATTCAAACAGTCTCAGAAGAAACTTTGGACAGAAGACTATCTGGCAATGAAATCAAAATTATACTTAATTCTATCGCAGAAAAAATAAATTGGTATGCTGCAATTGCAGATTCAATAAATGAAAAAATTGATTCAGTTATTTCCCAGAGACCTTCTAGGATGCTTTTGTCTTGAAAGTGGGGCTATAGACTGGAATACACTTGTTGCATTTAATTCATCTGCCAATAAACCCGGAAGGACTGGAAGATAAATGGAATGGGAAACCGTCATCGGGCTTGAAATACACGCCCAGCTCGCCACGAAAAGCAAAATCTTTTCCGGCGCGCCTACCGCGTATGGCGCGCTGCCCAACACCCAGGCCTGCGCCATTGATCTCGGCATGCCCGGCGTGCTGCCGGTGTTGAACGAAGAAGCGGTGCGCATGGCGGTGAAACTCGGCCTCGCCATCGGCGCCAAGATCGCGCCGCGCTCGGTGTTCGCGCGCAAGAATTATTTTTATCCGGATCTGCCCAAAGGTTATCAGATCAGCCAATACGAACTACCGGTGGTGGCGCAAGGCAGTATCGAGATCGAACTCGAAGACGGCAGCGCCAAGACCGTCGGCATTACCCGCGCGCATCTCGAAGAAGACGCCGGAAAATCGCTGCACGAAGACTTCCACGGCATGACGGGCATAGATCTCAACCGCGCCGGCACGCCGCTGTTGGAGATCGTCTCCGAACCCGACATGCGTTCCGCCAAAGAGGCGGTCGCCTACATGAAAAAAATTCATACGCTGGTGCGCTATCTGGAAATCTGCGACGGCAACATGCAGGAAGGCTCGTTCCGTTGTGACGCCAACGTCTCGGTGCGGCCCAAGGGCCGGGAAAAATTCGGCACCCGCGCGGAGTTGAAAAACATCAATTCGTTCCGCTTTGTCGAGAAGGCGATCAACTACGAAGTGCAGCGCCAGATCGAATTGCTGGAGAGCGGCGGCACGGTGGTGCAGGAGACCCGCCTGTACGATGCTGACAAAGACGAAACCCGCCCGATGCGTTCCAAGGAAGAGGCGAACGACTACCGCTATTTCCCCGATCCCGATTTGCTGCCGCTGGAAATCGAAAACTCCTTTATCGAACAGGTCAGGAAATCCTTACCCGAACTGCCGGACGAAAAGAAGCGGCGTTTTATGAGCGCGCACGGCTTGTCGGCCTACGAGGCGGGCGTGCTCACCGCCAGCCGCGAAGTGGCCGATTATTATGAGGCCACCCTCCACGCCGGCGGAGGTGAGGCGAAACTGTGCGCCAACTGGGTCATGGGCGAACTACTGGGGGCGCTGAACAAGGACAATCTCGACATCACGGCCAGCCCGATCAGCCCGCAACAACTCGGCGGCATGCTGCGGCGCATCACCGACAACACAATCTCCGGCAAGCTCGCCAAGCAAGTCTTCGAGGCCATGTGGAACAACGAAGGCGACGCCGATACCATTATTGAAAAGAAGGGGCTCAGGCAGGTCACCGACACGGGCGCGATTGAAAAGGTGATTGATGCTGTGATGGCGCAATTTCCAGAACAACTCGCCCAGTATCGCAGCGGTCAAGACAAACTGTTTGCATTTTTCATCGGCCAGGTGATGAAGGCGAGCCAGGGCAAAGCCAACCCGGCACAGGTCAACGATTTACTCAAAGAGAAACTCAGACCGTAATAATGCCAATGGTTGTTCATCCATGAAAGACCTTATCAAGAACTACGCGCCGCCCGGCACACCGCCAGGTGCGCTAACGGCTCCCAAGGGTGAAGCAGGACCAGCCAAAATTCATCTGCTTGAATACCGCGGCGAGCAGGTCAATACCGTGGAGATAGCCGATCTTACCCACCTGCAGCAGCAGCTTGCCGATAGATACCCGTCCAGCGCCGTCACTTGGGTGCACGTGGTGGGTTTGGGAGATCTCAAGATACTGCAAGGCTTGCAGGATTTATTCAAATTACATTCCCTGGCTATGGAGGATGTGACGCACCTGGGTCAGCGTCCCAAGGCGGAGAATTACGATGCGATGATGTTTGTCGTTCTGCAGCACCTGGCCTTTCTAAAAAATGAAATACAGACGACGCAGCTAGCGCTGTTTGTCGGCAAGGATTTCGTACTCAGCCTCCAGCCCCTCGGCCCCGATCTGCTGGAGCCGTTGCGCGCACGTATCCTCAGCTCGCGCGGACGGCTGCGCGAGCGCGACGCCGATTATCTGGCGTACGCCATCATTGACATCATTGTGGATGCCGCCTTCCCGGTGCTGGAGGATTTTGGCGAACGGCTCGACGCGCTGGAACAGGATATCGTCGGGCGTCCATCGCCGCGCATCATGAACACCCTTTACCGCTTGCGACGCCAGTTATTGCGGCTGCGCCGTGTGTTGTGGCCGCAGCGCGAGGCGCTCAGCCGTCTCATTCATGAGGAAGAGGGGCTGCTGAGCGATGAGGTGAAGGTTTACCTGCGCGACTCGTCTGATCACGCGGTGCAGGCCATGGACGTCGTGGAAAGCTACCGGGAAATGGCCGCCAGCCTGCTCGACGTGCACATCTCCAACACCACCAACCGCCTCACCGATGTGATGCGCGTGTTGACGGTGATCGCAACAGTGTTCATGCCGCTCAACTTTGTGGTCGGGCTGTACGGCATGAACTTCGATCGCAGCAGTCCCTGGAACATGCCGGAACTGGGCTGGCGCTTCGGCTATTTGATGGTCTGGGGTGTGATGCTGGTGGTCGTAATCGGCATGCTGGCGTACTTCCGCCGCAAGCGCTGGATCTGAGACAGGCCCGTCAGTCCAACACCAGACCGTCCGGCATGGAGGTCAAGTGACCGCGCCGTGAGCGGCGCGCTACCGGGATGCCGAGGTGCTCGGCAGTGCGTACGTTGATGAGCAGTGAGACAGCGTGCAGCGGAACGATCAGCGGCGCCTTGCCGGGTTCACTGAGGCGCTCTCGCGCCATCTCGGCGAGGCACTCGCCGAGATGGAGATAATCGGGAAGAAACGCAAACAATACGCCTTTTTTGGCGTGCGCCGGGTTCTCGGAAAACAGCACCACCTTGTTTTTCCAGGCGAATTCCAGCAGGAAGTCCAATATCACCTGCTGGTCGGCGTCGAATACTTCATCGCACAGCCAGATCGCATCGTGTTCATTGAGCCGGTTCTTCAACAAATCACTATAGGCCTGCATGCGGGCGCTCAGGGTGACTGCCTGCACCGGATAATCGAACAGCTTCAGTTGCAGTTGATCGGCGGCTTGCCAGGTCCTGTCATCGAGACAGGAATAGCTGCCCTTGGCGTAGACCCGGTGTACTCGCTCTATCTCCGGCGCCAAGCCCTGCAGCCGCGATAGCGCCACATGGGGATCGGTGCGCAGGGTGATGCCGGACACGCCGGGGCGGAGCGTAGCGGGATTCAATACCGCCGCCCCGGCGATCACCGGCAAAACGCCATCCAATTTTTCCGCCGCCTCCACAGCGCGCCAGCCCAGCGCGATGACGGCGTCAACAGGCTGTTCCTGCAAGCGCTTCTTTAAGGCGTATAACTCAGTGTTGTGTTTGAGAGTCACACGTATCAGGCGGCCACCCGCCCGTCTTTCGATGCCTTTCACGATTTCTGAAAATACCTCGTCGTAAGGCGCGGATGTCTCGGGAATGATGACCGCGAGAGGCACCGGTTCTGCGCTGGCAGGTCCCATCACTAGCAGTAACACGCCCAAAGCTGGAAGCACATATTTTTTATAAGTCCCCACCCCGTCTCTCGGCCCGTTGGCGTCCGGCGTCGTAATAACGGCCATTATTGCCCTACACGCAATTATTATCAATATCTAATTGCGTAGGACGCTTTGCATGCACCGCGTATTATTGGCACATTTCAATAATGAACATTACACGCACCGAACTGGGCTCCACCCTGCGGCGGCTGAGACTGGCCCGTGGACTGACCTTAGCCGATATCGCCTATGCCGCAGGCACCGACCCGGCCAACATTTCGAGACTGGAGCGCGGCATGCAGGGCTACAGCGACCAACTGTTGACGGCCATCGCGGACCTCTTCGGCATGCGCATGTGGGAATTATTCAAGGAGGCGGAAGGCCGGCCCGCGCACCAGGTCCGGGAAGAGCACGGCCATTACGGCGCCGTGCCGGCGAAGCAGTTACAACTGCTGAATCAACGCTATCCCCACGCCTCGCAGGCTGCACGCAGACTGATTGACAGGCTGGTCAAGATAGCGGCCTCCGGCAAGCTGTCTGACCAAGCCGCGGTCAGCCTGCTGACGCTGCTGCGCAGCCTCTCGAAAACCGCTGCAAAAAAACCAAAATCGAAAAGGATTAAACGGAAACCCCGCTGAGAAACACAACTAAGGAAACTCTGAAAAATATATCGCCAACCGCCAAGGCGCCAAGGCGCCAAGAAAAAACTTGAATTTTAGGGAAAAATCTTGGCGTCTTGGCGATTCAACATGAACAAATCAGAGATTCCCTAATCCAGGCCAAGCTTCTTCAAGCGATAGCGCAAGGCGCGGAAGGTGATGCCGAGCAATTTGGCGGCGGCGGTTTTGTTGTAGCGGGTCTGTTCCAGGGCCTTCATGATGGTCTCTTTTTCTATGGTGTCGAGGTAGGGCTCCAGGGTCAGCTTTTCCTTGTCGGGCGGCGGGGCGTAATCCGGCAGGCGCAGGTCATCCACATCTATGGTGCTATCCTCGCATAGGGTCATGGCGCGCTCCAGAATATTTTCCAGCTCGCGTACGTTGCCCGGGAATGAATAGTCGAGCAAAGCGTCCAGCGCATCTTTGGTGAGCGTGGGTTTGGGCATGCCGGAGCTGCGCGCCAGACGGTCCAGATTGTAGTCGGCGAGCAGCGGAATATCCTGCGGGCGCTCGCGCAGGCTGGGCACACGCAGCTCGATCACATTGATACGGTAGTACAGGTCTTGGCGGAACTCGCCTTTTTTCACCAGAGCGGCGAGGTCTTTGTGGGTGGCGCTGAGGATGCGCACGTCCACCGGGGTTTCCTTTTCCACGCCGACCGGCCGCACGGCCTTTTCCTGGATGGCGCGCAGCAGTTTGACCTGCATGTGCAAAGGCAGCTCGGCCACCTCGTCGAGGAACAGCGTGCCGCCGCCGGCGGCCTGGAACAGGCCGATCTTGTCCGCGCTGGCGCCGGTGAAGCTGCCCTTCTTGTGACCGAAAAATTCGCTCTCCATCAGTTCGGTGGGGATGGCGCCGCAATTAACCGGCATGAAGGGCCGATCGGCACGTGGCCCCTGTTCATGAATGAGCCGGGCCACCAGCTCTTTGCCGCTGCCGGATTCGCCGCTGATGTATATCGGCGCCTGGCTGCGCGCCAGCTTGACGATGGAGGCGCGGATCGTCTGCATGGGTAAGGACTCGCCCAATAATTGAATGGCCGAACGTGCGCCCGCCGCCGGCCGTTTCTCCGACAGCTTCATCGCACTGCCCACCAGGTTGCGCAGCATGGGCAAGTCCACCGGCTTGGAGACGAAATCAAACGCCCCGGCCTTCAATGCCTGAATCGCTGACTCCATATTGCCGTGCGCGGTAATCATCGCCACCGGTGTCTCCGGGGCGTTTTTCTGGATGTACTCCACCAGCTCAATGCCGTTGCCGTCCGGCAGCCGCATGTCGGTGAGGCATAAATCGAAACGCTGTTTGGACAGCAGGCTGCGCGCCTGCGCGAGATTCTCGGCGCTGTGGGTGGCGATGTTCATGCGTTGCAGGGTAAGCTCCAGCAGCTCGCGGATGTCGGGCTCGTCGTCCACCACCAGGGCCAGGTGTTGCGCCATGTCAGGCGACCTGCCTGCGCCGTGGATCGGCGAAGGTGATGCGGAAACAACTGCCGCCGCCGGGTTGGGCAAAATAATTGAGGTGCGCCTGGTTGCTTTCACACAGTTCGCGCGAGAGGTACAGGCCCAGCCCGGTGCCTTCCTGCTGGGTGGTGAAAAACGGCTCGAAGATGTGGTCCACCGCTTGCGGGTCCACGCCCGGTCCGGAATCAATCACGTCAATGTAAGGCGTCTGGGTGCCGAGGAAAACATTCGGCTGGAGCTTCAGCTTAGGGTGCGCGTGAGGCGGCGAATAACGCAAGCCGTTTTGACATAAGTTCCACAGTACTTGATGAAGCTGACTGGGATCCATGCGCACGGTGATCTCCTGCTCGTGAGGCACGTGCACGATCTCTCCGGTTTCAATGTTGTGACTACGGCTGAACTCTGCGATGAATTCATCGAGCCAGGGGCCCAACGGGAAATTACTGATCTGGGAGCGGTCACGGCGGCTCAACGAGAGAATGTTTTCAACGATGCTATTCATGCGTTGTGACTGCGCGCGGATGATCTCGATGAACCGTTGATCCTCCCTGTCGAGACGGGGCGACTCCGCCAGCAACTGGTTGGCGTGGCTGATCGCCCCTAACGGATTGCGGATCTCATGGGCGATGCTGGCGGTGAGCCTGCCCAGCGAGGCCAGCTTCAGGTGCTGCGCCTGCTGGTTGATGCTGGAAGTGTCTTCAAGAAAAATCAGGGTGCCGCCGCTCTTCTCGCGGCCCAAGCGGGCGAAGCGCGGCACTACCTCCGGTGCGTCTTTGCCGGGCTGAAATGCGGCCGGCTCTTCCTCCGGCGCGCGGCGCCAGCCGCGCAACAGGCGGGCGAGCTTGGCATTGAGGTCATCAATCGAGGGCTTGGTTGCAGCGGGCGTTATCCCCAACAGCAGCCTGGCCGACTCGTTGATGAGCTGCACCCGGTCCGCCACATCCAGCACCAGGATACCCGTCTGCATGCGCTGGATCACGTAGTCGGAGAGTTGCGCCATGGTGGCGAGATCGGCGCCACGCTGGGTCGCCAGCGCCTCGCTCTCGCGGCTGCGCTTGGCGAGCATCCGGCCCAGCACCGCAGTGGCGAAATAGGCCAGACCGAGCAGGCCGGCCTGCGTGTAGCTGCCCTGGCTGGGCGAACCCTGCCACTGCGCGGCGCCCTGTTCGATGAGTGTGGCGAGGCTGGCGACGGCGGCAAACGTAATGGCGGTGCGCCCGCCACTGAGAATACTGCCGCCGGCCACGGCCACCACCAGCAGCACGCCCAGCCCGCTGTTGACGCCGCCGCTCACGTGCATCATCCAGGTGATCAGGACGATGTCTATCAGTACCTGGCCATAAAGCTGAATGCGAAACGGCGGCCAGCGCAACGCCCACGTCAGCACCATGAGGCTGCTGAACAGCAGATAGCTTACGCTCAGCCAAAAAAAGGCCTGCGGATCGCTTTCGCCCAGCGGCGTGGGCGTACGCTCAATCCACAGCAGGATCAGAATCAGGCAGGCGAGTGTCAGGCGATACAGAACAAACAGCGCCAGCGGCTTCCAGGTCAGCGCCGACTTATTGGATATGGCGCTATCGAGATCTTTGTCGAGAAAATCGAGCATAGTCCCGGGGAACGTCAGTGACTTGATTTGTCGCGATGTTCGATGGAACAGAAATAGGCGTCGCCTTGCCTGGCTGCCTCGCTCTCCAGCACGTGCAGGCCGCAGTGGGCGCAGCGCACCATGTTACCGATGCGCGGAGGGTGCTTGGCTCGGGGCGCGTTCCAGGCGCGCAGGTAATTGCGCACCAGTATAATGGCTATCCAGATCAACAGTCCCAGCGCAATCGTACGTAGCAGGTTGCTCATGGTTAGGGCCTGTTAACACTAATTAGAGCGTGGCGACGGAGGCCATTTTGCTGCGAGACAAGGCGCACCGAGCGTAGTGTACTCGACGTACATAAGCGAGGCGCAACGCAGGATCGCGGCAAAATGGCCCCGTCCCTTCGGGTTGCGCCCCAAAAGCGGCCATGCTGTGTTGCTCGTCGTTCATTTGGAGTAACCAAACTTCTCTCCTCGCGTCTTACCTGGCCGCTTTTGGGGCGGCAACGCCGCGAGCGGGAGAACCACGGGAGCGGGCACTGGAACGG
>CAYUAZ010000024.1:4266-15093 GCA_964442865.1 uncultured Gammaproteobacteria bacterium | reverse complement strand
CCCTGGAGCAGCAGAGCAAACGCAACGACCCCACCGCCAAACAGACCATCATCCTCTCCGACGAGCGCACCAACAGCATATTGCTGAACGGCGAGGGCAAAGACCGGCTGCGCCTGCGCGCCACCATTTCGCACCTCGACACGCCGACCGAAGACGGCGGCGGCAATATCCACGTGGTGTATCTGCGTTACGCCAAGGCTTCGGAACTGGTGCCGGTGCTGACCGGGGTGGCCAAGAGCAAACCGGTGGTGAGCACCGGCCCGCGGGCTGCGGGAGCGGTGTCTCCTGCGCTGGCTGTCCCGCCGCCGATAGACTTCGGCCCTCCGCAGAACGCACCCGCTCCGGGCCAGCCGCCTGTGCCTACCCCCATCCCCGAGCCCATTACCGGTGGCGGTGGAGCTGGCGGCGCCAATGCGTCCGTCAGCATTCAGGCCGATGAGAGCACCAACGCTCTGGTCATCACCGCGCCGGCGGGGATATTCCGCGCCCTGGAATCGGTGATACGGCAATTGGATGTGCGCCGCGCCCAGGTGCTGGTGGAGGCGGTGATCGCCGAGATCTCCACGGACAAGTCCGCCAATCTGGGTATCCAATGGGCCTACAGCGGCGCCGGTGACAACTCCGGACCGGTGGGCATCAGCAACCTGCCGGGCGCTGGCAACAGCCTGGTGGGTATCATCAGCGCTATCAGGGGCAACACCCTACCCTCGATCGGCGCCGGCGCCACCCTGGGCGCGGCCGATATCAGCGGCGCTACCAATTTCGCCATCCTGCTGCAGGCGCTGGCCTCCGATGCCGATACCAACGTGCTGTCCACCCCGACGCTGGTGACCATGGACAACGAACAGGCCGAGATCGTGGTCGCGCAAAACGTGCCCTTCATCACCGGCCAGTTCACCAATACCGGCGCGACCGCCGGTGCGACCAACCCCTTTCAGACCATCGAGCGCAAGGATGTCGGTCTCACGCTCAAGGTGAAACCGCAGATCAACGAAGGCGATGCGATCAAGCTGGAACTCTCCCAGGAGGTTTCCAGTCTCGCGGCCTCGGTTAGCGGGGCGAGCGATTTGATCACCAACAAGCGTTCCATCAAGACCAGTGTGACCGTGGATGACGGCAAGATTCTGGTGCTGGGCGGGCTGATCCGCGACGACCAACTGGAGAGCGTGCAGAAGATCCCCGGCCTCGGCGATCTGCCGCTGGTGGGCGCGCTGTTTCGTACCACCAACAGCACCCTGCGCAAGACCAACCTGATGGTGTTTCTGCACCCCTCCATCATCCGCGACGCCGCCACCGGTGACCGCTTGACCGGTGAGAAGTATAATTACATCCGCGCCAAGCAACTGGAGAGCACGGCAGACGGCATCTCGCTGATGCCGGGTGAAAAACCCTCCGAATTGCCGCCGATCGAAGACCGCTCATTGACCCCGAGACCCAGTCCCGATGCGCCCGGAGAGCACACTTCACCCGTAATGCAATGAGACTGCTGACCCCCATCACGCCACCCGCAGCCCCGCCCGTGCAGGACGAGACGGCCGCGCCTGCACTGGCCCCGGAAGCCGCCGCGCCGCGCACGCCGCGCCTGCCGTTCGTATATGCCAAGCGGCACGGCGTGCTGGCGACGGCTGTGGACAACGGCTGCGTCGTCATCGCCTGCCGTCCCGGCGTGACGGGGTCCACCCTCGCCGAGCTGCGTCGCTTGCTGGGTCAGCCCATCACTTTGCAAAAAGTGACGGCCGATGCCTTCGAGGCGTTGCTGCAACGTGGTTACGAGAATGACAGCAGCGAAGCGATGGCGATGATGGGCGAGATCGGCGAAGACATGGACCTGTTCCGCGTCGCCCAGCAACTCGCCGAACCGGAGGATCTGCTGGAGAGCGAGGACGATGCCCCCATCATCCGGCTCATCAACGCGCTGCTCACCGAGGCCATCAAGGAAAATGCCTCGGACATCCACATCGAACCGTTTGAAGAACGCCTGGTGGTGCGCTTCCGCGTGGACGGCGTGCTGCGCGAGGTGCTGGAGCCGAAACGCGCGCTGGCGCCGCTGCTGGTGTCGCGCATCAAGGTGATGGCGAAATTGGACATCGCGGAAAAGCGCCTGCCGCAAGACGGACGCATCAGCCTGCGCATCGCCGGCCGGCCGGTGGACGTGCGCGTCTCCACCCTGCCCTCCGGGCACGGCGAGCGCGTGGTGTTGCGGCTGCTCGACAAGCAGGTCGGCCGTCTGGACTTGCAACACCTGGGCATGCCGGACGCGGTGCAGATTACCCTCGACAAACTCATCCACCTGCCGCACGGCATCGTGCTAGTAACCGGCCCCACCGGCTCGGGAAAAACCACCACGCTGTACGCCGCGCTCACCCGCATCAACGACAGCAAGCGCAACTTGATGACGGTGGAAGATCCGATCGAATATTTTCTGGACGGCGTCGGCCAAACCCAGGTCAACACCAAAGTAGAGATGACCTTCGCGCGTGGCCTGCGCGCCATCCTGCGGCAAGACCCGGACGTGGTGATGGTGGGCGAGATCCGCGATCTCGAAACCGCGCAGATCGCGGTGCAGGCGAGTCTCACCGGACACCTGGTGCTGTCCACCCTGCACACCAACAGCGCGGTGGGCGCGGTGACACGTCTGCGCGACATGGGCGTGGAGCCCTTCCTGCTCTCGTCGAGCCTGGTCGGCGTGCTCGCGCAACGCCTGGTGCGCCTGCTGTGCACGCACTGCAAAAAGCCCTATCAGGCCAACGCGGTGGAGTGCGGAGCGCTCGGCGTCGCGCCCGCCACACCCACCACGCTCTACAAGGCCGTGGGTTGCGCGCGCTGCAATCAGCTCGGCTATCGCGGCCGCACCGGCATCTACGAGATGGTCACGGTGGACGACAAGATGCGCGAGATGATTCACGACGGCACCGGCGAGCACGGCCTGGAGCGTTATGCCAGAGGTCACTCCGCCAGCATCCGCGATGACGGCATGCGCCGCGTGCTGGCGGGCGATACCACTTTGGAAGAAGTGTTGCGGGTAACACGTGAAGATTAGATACAAGATACAAGTTACAAGATACAAGAGAAAAAAGGGCATTACTTGTATCTTGTATCTTTTACCTTGTACCTGCCTTTAACATGGCCGCCTTTGAGTTTGCCGCACTAGACACCACCGGCCGCAGCCACAAGGGCGTGCTGGAGGGCGACACCCCGCGCCAGGTGCGCCAGCAGTTGCGCGAAAAGGGCTGGACGCCGCTCAGCGTCGAGGAAGTGCGCCAGAAAGAGGTGCGTGACAGCAAAGGTCTGCAATTCAGCTTTCAGCGCGGCGTCAGCGCCAGCGATCTCGCGCTCATCACCCGGCAATTGGCGACGCTGGTGCGCTCCGGGTTGCCTATTGAAGAGAGCCTGCGCGCCGTTTCGCAACAGACCGAAAAGGCGCGCCTCAGCAACATGCTGATGGCGGTACGCTCGCGCGTGCTGGAGGGTCATTCGCTCGCCGCCGCGCTCACCGATTTCCCGTCCGTGTTCGATGACCTGTTTCGTTCCACGGTCGCCGCGGGCGAGCAGTCGGGTTATCTGGACGTGGTGCTGGAGCGGTTGGCCGATTACACCGAGGCGCGCCAGCAGATGCGCCAGAAGATGATGCTGGCGCTGATCTATCCGGTGCTGCTCACCGGCGTCGCCATCCTGGTGGTGACGGCCCTGCTCGCCTACGTGGTGCCGCAAGTAGTGCAGGTGTTTCAGAATATCGGCCAGCAACTGCCGGTGCTGACGCGCGGTCTGATTGCGTTGAGCGGCTTTATCCGCGATTACGGTGTGGTGATCCTGGTGCTGATTATTGCCGCCGTGGCGGGTTTCAGAATGATGATGCGCTACGACGGACCGCGCTTCCGTGTTCACCAACTGCTGTTGTCGGCGCCGCTGGTTTCGCGGCTGGTGCGTGGACTCAATGCGGCGCGTTTCGCGCGCACCTTCAGCATCCTCACCGCGAGCAGCGTGCCGGTGCTGGAGGGTTTACGTATCTCCGCGCAGGTGATGTCCAATCTGCCGATGCGCAAGGCCGTGGAGGAGGCCTCCGCCAGGGTGCGCGAGGGCGCCAGCCTGCACGCGGCGCTGGAACGCAGCCGTTACTTTCCGCCAATGACGATACACCTTATCGCCAGCGGCGAGAGCAGCGGCAAGCTGGATGCGATGCTGGAACGGGCGGCGCTGAGCCAGGAGCGCGAGATGGAAACCCTGATGGCCGCGCTGGTGGGCCTGTTTGAGCCGGCGCTGATTCTCGCCATGGGCGGTATCGTGTTGCTGATCGTTATCGCTATCCTGTTGCCCATATTCGATTTGAACCAAATGGTGAAATGAACATGAAGACCTACGCTAAACAAAGCGGCTTTACCCTGATCGAGGTCATGGTCGTGGTGGTGATTCTCGGCATCCTGGCCGCGATTGTGGTGCCCAGGGTGCTGGACCGGCCCGACGTCGCGCGCATCACCAAGGCGAAACAGGATATACGGACCTTGGAGGGCGCGTTCAACCTCTTTAAATTGGATAACTACGTCTACCCCACCACCGAACAGGGTATCGAGGCGCTGGTGACCAAGCCGACTACGCCGCCCGAACCGCGCAACTGGAAACAGGGCGGCTATATTGATCGTATGCCGAAAGATCCGTGGCAGCGGCCTTATCAATATCTCAGCCCCGGCACCCACGGCGCGGTAGACATCTTTACCCTGGGCGCCGACGGCCAGCTCGGCGGCGAAGGGCCGAACGCCGACATCGGCAACTGGAATTTGGAATAGCGCCGGATTTATTTGGCCATCAATCGTGCGAATGAATTCGCACCTACACGTAGGGCCGAATTCATTCGGCCAAGCTATGCGAATAAATTCCAAAGGCTTTACCCTGCTCGAATTGATTGTGGTGATCTTCATCATCGGCATCACCCTCACCTTTGCCGCGCTTTCTATAAACAACCGCGATCAGGAACAGCGCGCCGAGCAGGAGGCGCAAAGCCTGGCGGCGCGGCTGGATCTCGCCGGACAGGAATCGGTGCTACAGGCCAAGGAACTGGCGCTGGAATTGACCGAGGAAGGCAATGGCTATCAATTCTTGGTGCTGGAGGCCAAGGGCTGGCAGGTACTGGGTTCCGATCAAGATGCGTTGCGGCCGCGCCGTCTGCCCGGCGGCATGCGTCTGGAAATGACACTGGAAGGTGAGGAGATCCATTTCACCAAGCCCTCGGCGAAAGACGCGGACGATGGCGATAAAAAACCGCAAGACGATCTGGAACGAAACGGGGACGAAGAAAAGACTCCGCGCATTTATCTGTTATCGAGCGGTGAGATCACACCGTTCACGGCCACCTTGCACACCGGCGGCGTGACGGATTACCAAGTCAGCGGCACGGCCAACGGCGCGCTCAAAGTGGAAAAGGCCGAACATGATAAGGACGGCTAAAGGGTTTACCTTGCTGGAGGTGATGGTCGCCCTGGCGGGGCTCGCCATCGCCCTGGCGGCGATGATGAAGGGTGTCGGCGCGCAGGTTTCCAACCAGAGTTATCTGCGCGATCGCACCCTGGCGCACTGGGTCGCCATGAACAAGATCGCCGAGTTGCAGATCGCCCGCAAGTGGCCCGAGGCGGGTTCCGAAACCGGCAGCGCGCCTATGGGGCCGCACGAATGGTACTGGACAATCACGGTGCAGAATACCCCCGACGCCGACGTGCGCCGCATGGATGTCGCGGTGAGCGCCAGCGAGGGCGGCGAGCCGGTCACTGCTCTCGTGGGTTATCTCCTTAAACCGAATGAGCTACCTTAGATATTATCCTCACCGCCGGACAAGCGGCTTCACCTTGCTTGAACTGCTGGTGGCCCTGGCCATCTTCGGCGTGGTGGCGGCGATGGCCTATGGTGGCTTGCAGAGCGTGCTCAACACCCGCGCGGCTTCCGAACAGCAAGCCGCGGAGTTGGCGGCGTTGCAGTTGGGCTTTACGCGCATGGAGCGCGACATCGAACAGATCGTGGCGCGCAGCGTGCGCGATAGTCTGGGCGACCGCCTGCCGGCGCTGCGCGGCGAAACGGGCGGCGAGACCTTGCTGGAATTTACCCGCAGCGGCTGGCGCAACCCGGCGGGTCAGGCGCGCAGCCACTTGCAGCGCGTCGCCTACCAGCTCAAGGAGGGTCAGTTGCTGCGGCTCAGTTGGAGCGCGCTCGATCAGGGACCGTCGGCCGAGCCGCAAGAGTCGGTGCTGCTGGATAACGTCACTGCGGTTGAGATCCAGTTTCTGGACAAGGCTCTCGCCGAACAAGCGCTGTGGCCTAAACCCGATGCGGCGGCGAATAATGAAAAGGTCACCCTGCCGCGCGCCATTCAAGTGAGCGTGGAGATCAAGGGCTGGGGACGGATTAACAGGCTGTTCCGGGTAGTGGGCGAAGGCTGAATGCGGGCTAGAATGCTCACTCCGCAGCGCTCACGCGGTGTCGCGCTCATCACGGCCCTGTTGGTGGTGGCGCTGGTCACCATCATCGCGGTGGGCATGGCGGCGCGCCAGCAGGTGGATATCCGCCGCGCCGGAAATATCCTGGACGGCGATCAGGCCTATCTGTTCACGCTGGGGGTGGAGAGCTGGGCGCAGGGCGTGCTGGCGCAGGATTTCCGTGACGGCCAGACCAAGAACACAGTGAGCGATACGCTGAACGAGGACTGGGCCACGGCGCTGCCGCCCATCGAGGTCGAGGGCGGCAAGGTGGCGGGCAAGGTCGCCGATCTGCAGGGCCGTTTTAATCTCAACAATCTGTGGGTGAATAATGCCGTCAGCCAGCCTGATCTGCTGGTCTTTCAGCGCCTGCTCACCCACCTGCATCTCGATCCGGATCTCGCCCAGGCCGTGATAGACTGGATAGACGTGAACGTGGATCAACTACCCAATGGGGCGGAGGACTTGGACTACCTCGACCGCAAGCCGTCCTATCGCACCGCCAACGCCGCTATGGTCAGCGCCAGCGAGCTGGCGCTGGTCAAGGGCTACACCCCTGAGATCGTAAAGGCCCTGGAGCCCTATGTCACGGCGTTGCCGCTGCGCGCGGCCCTCGGTACCAACGATCCGCTACCGAAGGCTACCCCCATCAACGTCAATACCGCCCCCGCACCGGTGCTGGCGGCGCTGGTCGCCAATCTGGACGCAGCACTTGCTGCGCGGCTGCTCGATGTGCGCGAGGGCAAGGGCTTTCAGACCTTCGGCCAGTTCACCGACATCGTGGGGAAGGATAAAGTCACCGCGAGCGCTGGCGTTTCCAGCAATCATTTTTTGGTCACCGCCACTGGCGAGGCCGGGCGCGGACAGGTACAGTTACACACTTTGCTGTATCGGGACCCTACAGGGAAAGTCCAGGTACTGATGAGGGCCATAGGCAGCTATTAATGCGTAACCGATTATTTATCCGTATTGATGACGTGAGTGGCGCTATGGCCGACGAGGCTGCGTTCGCCTTGAGCTGGCTGGCGATGGATGACGCCGGTGAGCCGCAGGGCGCCGTCGCGCATGGGCGCATGCAGGAAGCGCTCATGCTCGCACCAGGCCGACAGATCATCGTTGTGACCCCCGCCAGCGACGTGTTGCTGGCGCGCGCCGCCCTCCCCAATGTGGGCCGCCAGCGACTCGCCCAGGCCATACCCTTTGCCCTGGAAGATCAGCTCGGCAGCGAGGTCGAGGATTTGCACTTTGCGCTGGGCCTACAGACCGGCCAGGCCATTGCCGTTGCAGTGGTGGCGCGCGGCAAGATGGATGCCTGGCTGGGCGCCCTGCGCGACGCCGGTTTCCAGCCCGATGTTCTGGTTCCCGCCGTGCTCGCGCTGCCTTGCGAGCAAGGGACGTGGACGGTGCTGCGCGACGCCGCAGGCGCCATCATTCGCAGCGGCGTGCAGGCGGGTTTTGCGGCCGATCATGACAATCTTGAAACTCTGCTCAGCCTGGCTATCGCGGAGGCGGGTGATGCCGCTCCCGCCCAGCTGCGTATTCTGGACACCCCGGGCGCACCTGCGCTGCATGCCGATAGCTGGTCTCAGAGCCTGAGCGTAGCGGTGAACCGCGAGGCGTCTGCCGAAGATGCGGTGACACTGCTGGCGCGCAACTTTAATGAAGATCTCGCCATCAATCTCCTGCAAGGCGACTACAGCCGCCGCGAGCAACTTGAAAAGTTATGGCGTCCGTGGCGACCCGCCGCCGCATTGCTGGCGTTATGGCTGGTCGTGTATGTAGGGACGACCGTGAGCGAGGTTATCAGTCTGGGCCGTCAGGCGCCGAAACTGCAAACCCAGATCGAACAACTGTATCTCCAAACCTTCCCCGATGCGCGCAAGGTGGTCAACCCCAAGGTGCAGATGCAGCGGCGGCTGGACGCGCTGCGCGGCAACAAGGGAGAGGGCGGCGGCTTGCTGGAACTGCTGGCGCAGGCCGGCGGCCCGCTCAAGGAAACCCCTAACCTGGAACTGCGCACCATCACCTTCAAGGAAGGCCAGTTGAATCTGGATCTCAGGGTGCAGGATCTGCAGGTGCTGGATCAGCTCAAGCAGCGGCTCGCGGCGCAATCGAAGATGGAAGTGGAAATTCAATCGGCCAGCTCCCGCGACAACAAGGTGGAGAGCCGGTTGCAGTTGCGGGCCAAGAGCAGCTAATTATGGATAAATTCAAAACCTGGTATCTGCAACTACAGACACGCGAGCAACGCATGCTGGCCGCAGGCGCCATCGCGCTGGTGTTATTGTTACTCTATGCGCTGGTATGGAGCCCGCTGACGACGCGCCAGCAGACTTTGCGCGTCACGGTCAAGGAACAGCAGGCCACGGCGCAGTGGATGCAGCAGGCGGCACGCGAGGTTGCGCAGTTGCGTGCGGGCAGACCCAATGCGGGCAAAGTCCCCGCCGGTCAGTCGTTGCTCGCTCTGGTGGATCAGTCTGCCAAAAATAGTCAACTCGGGCCGGCCATGAAGCGCGTAGAGCCGGATGGCCAGACCGGTGTGCGGGTGTGGTTCGAGCAGGCCAATTTCGATGACCTCGTGGTGTGGCTCGAAGCGTTGCAGCGTGACTACGGCGTCCACATCTCCACCCTGGTGGTGGAGCGCCAAGAAATCGTGGGCCAAGTCAACGCCCGTGTCGGCCTGGAAGAAGAGGGTACATGAAGCCGGCGATCCGCTACGCGGTCGCGGTCATTGTGGGCTACCTGTTTTTTTTGCTAGCCAGCTTCCCCGCCAGCCACGCCTACGGTTTTTTCAAAAACGGTTTAGGCTCTTTGCACCTTTATGGTATCGAGGGTAGTCTCTGGTCGGGACAGGCGGCGCAAGCCGATTTTCGCCAGCGTAATCTCGGACCGCTGAAATGGGAGCTGCTGGCGCGCAAGCTGCTGTTGGGCCGGTTGGAGCTCGTGCTGCACACCCAGAGTGACACGAGCCGGATCAATCTGGCGATCTCGCGCGCGCTCACCGGTACGGTACGGATACGCCAGCTTGACGGCGCCGTGCCGCTGGCCGAACTGCCCGGCCTGGCCAGCTTCGGGCCGGTCAAGACGCAAGGGTTGCTGAATATGGATTTGCGGGATGTTACCGTAAAAAACGGCTTCATCACCGGCGGCGCCGGCCGTCTGATCTGGCGCGGGGCGGGCGTCGCGGCGCCGCAGCCGGTCGCGCTTGGCGACTTTGAAATGAACTTCAGCAGCGACGCGAGCGGCGTGAAGGGCGTGTTGCGCGACAGCGGTGGCCCGCTGCAAGCCCAGGGCACACTGTTGCTGAAGCCTGACGGCGCTTATCAATTCACCGGCACCCTGGTGGCGCGCGATCCGCAATTCGCCGAGGGTCTCAAATTCTTGGGTACGCCCGGCCCCAACGGCGTCACCAATGTCACCTGGTCGGGAAATTACGCGGGCGGCGCCAAGCCTCCTTAGCCCATGTCATCCGAAAAGCGGTAATGAAAAGGCACGGTTCTTGCTAAAGTCTTGAGGGCAATTTCAAAGCGGGGGTAAAGGTATGAACTTTAAGATGCTTAAGTGCGTGCTTGCGATCATCGTGAGTTGCCTTGTACTGTTCCCGGCGGCGACTTCGGCCGACGGTTTCGGCGCTAGCCCCCGGCTTACGCCCAAGCTCGGCGCCACCGACAGGCTGATCGTCAAGTTCCGCACCCCGGCGAACGCCAAGCAGACCGCACAGATAGCCCCGCTGTCGGGCGACAAGCTCAAGGCGATGAGCCGCAAGGCCGGTGTTCCGCTCACCCATTTGCGCACTATGTCGGGCGGCGCACATGTGCTCAAATTGCCGCAGCCTAAGAGTGAGGCCGAGACACAAGTCATTCTGCGCCGCTTGCGGGCCTTACCGGAGGTCGAGTACGTCGAGCCTGACCGCATCCGGCATCACATGCGCATCCCCAACGATACGCAGTACGTCAATCAATGGCACTACAAGGCGAACAGCGACGAGGGTGGCGCGGTCAATCTGCCCGCCGCGTGGGATGTCACTACCGGCTCCGCCGCTATTGTGGTGGCGGTGGTGGATACCGGCATCCTGTCGCATGAAGACCTTGTGGGGCGCACATTGCCGGGCTATGACTTTGTCTCGGAAGATGCGCCGGGGATTTTTTTCAGCGCCAATGACGGCAGCGCCCGCGACAGCGATCCGACCGATCCGGGCGACTGGATCTCGGACTATGAGTACTTCGGCATCACCTCGCTGGGGCTGTTCGAGGGCTGTTCACCCGGAGACAGTTCCTGGCACGGCACACACGTCGGCGGCACCGTCGGCGCCGCCGACGACAATGGGCCCGGGATTGGCAGGAGAAAGCGGGTGTGGTAATGATGAGGG
>CAYUAZ010000024.1:0-4256 GCA_964442865.1 uncultured Gammaproteobacteria bacterium | reverse complement strand
AGGCATCAATTGGGTGTCGAAATTATTGCCGGTGCGGGTATTGGGCAAATGCGGCGGCTACACCTCGGACATCGTGGACGGTATGCGCTGGGCGGCCGGTTTGCCGGTGGCGGGAGTGCCTGCTAATCCCAATCCGGCCAGGGTGTTAAATCTGAGTCTCGGCGGCGCTGACCCGTGCAGTCTCGCAGAGCAGGCCGCCATCAACGAAGTCACCGCCGTCGGCGCGGTAGTGGTGGTGTCTGCCGGCAACGAAGAAAGTGATGTAGCGACCTCCAGCCCGGCGAATTGCAACGGCGTCATCGCGGTCGCGGCCACCAATCGCAGCGGCTCCAGGGCGTCCTACAGCAATTTCGGTTCATTTATAAAAATCGCCGCGCCGGGCGGTGAAACGGATTACTTCAGCGACCCCAACGGCGTGTTGTCCACGCTCAACAACGGCAAGGTGCTGGCACAGAGCGACGATTATCGGTATTACCAAGGCACCAGCATGGCCGCACCGCACGTCGCGGGCATCGTGTCGTTGATGCTGTCGGTCAACCCCGGCTTGAGCCCCACGCAGGTGCTGACCATCATCCAATCCACCGCGCGCCCCTTTCCCGCCGGGTCGAGCTGCACCACCGCGCTGTGCGGTGCGGGCATCATCAATGCCGCTGCGGCCGTCACCCAGTCCTTGACCGCCCCCGTGGTGATGGCCGGCTGGTGGTGGAATGCCGCCCAAAGCGGCCGTGGCTTCAGCATCGAGTTACAAGGCAATAATTTATTCATGGCGGGTTATCTCTACGCCGACGATGGCCGCGCCACCTGGCTTACCTCGGCAGGCGCGATGAGCAGCCCGACCCTGTACAACGGCACGCTGCAAGCGTTCGGTAACGGCCAAACCTTGAGCGGCGCTTACCAGCCCGCCGCGTTGACGAACGCCAATGCAGGGGCGGTCAGCCTCCAGTTCAGCGACGCCAGCCACGCCACCCTCACCTGGCCCGGCGGGACGATACCCATCGAGCGCTACCTCTACGGTTCCGGCACGCCCGCCTTCCAGCCCGAGACCGGCTGGTGGTGGAACGCCGCCGAGAGCGGGCGTGGCTACACCATCGAGATTCAGGGCAACACCTTATTCATGGCCGGCTACATATACGACGTCGGCGGCAACCCTGTCTGGTATAGCACCAGCGGCACGATGGCCTCGGCGATGCTCTACCAGGGGACCTGGCAGCAATTCGCCAACGGACAAACCATGACCGGTGCGTATCGTCCTCCCTCGTACCCCGGCAACGTGGGGAGCGTCACACTGCAATTCACTAATGCCACCGAGGCTACCCTTACACTGCCCGATGGCAGACAAATCCCGCTCACCCGCTACAGGTTCTAAAGGGCACCCTAAAGTTCCCCGATCGCAGCAATGCCCAAACCCCCGCAAATCCTCCGCACCCAGACCCTCGCCAAGACCCGCATCTTTCATGTAGAGCAGGTCGCCCTGCGCTTTCAGAACGGCGTCGAGGTCGAGTACGAACGGCTGCGCAGCTCACCGCGCGGCGCGGTGCTGATCGTACCCATGCTGGATAACGACACCGTGCTGCTGATCCGCGAATACGCCGCCGGTGTCGAGCGCTACGAACTTGCCTTGCCCAAGGGGCGGATCGAGAAGGGCGAGGCGCTGCTCGACGCCGCTGACCGCGAGATCAAGGAAGAAGTCGGCTACGGCGCACGCACGCTGCGCCATGTCACCTCGCTCACCCTGGCGCCGGGTTATCAGGGCAATGTCACGCACATCGTCCTTGCCCAAGATCTGTATCCCGACAAACAACCCGGCGATGAGCCGGAAGAGATCGAAGTCGTGCCGTGGAAGCTGAGCGAGCTCAACACATTGTTGGCGCAGGAGGAGTGCACCGAGGCACGCAGCATCGCCGCACTGTTTATCGTGCGCGAGATGCTGCTGAAATGAATAGCCGATACGAAGATCACAGCCAACTTCTAGGAGCGGTGATTGACTACGCCGTAGAGGCCGGGCGCAAAATCATGCAGGTCTACAGCACCGACTTCGCCGTAACCCACAAGGATGATCGTTCCCCGCTTACCGAGGCCGACATGGCCGCGCACCAGACGATTTGTGAGGGCTTGCGAAGGCTCACGCCCGATCTGCCCATGCTGTCAGAGGAATCCGCCCACATCCCGTTTAGCGAGCGCGTCGCGTGGCAGCGCTATTGGCTGATAGATCCGCTCGACGGCACCCGCGAATTCGTCAAGCGCAACGGCGAGTTCACGGTCAACATTGCACTCATTGATGAACACTGTCCCGTGCTGGGCGTAGTGTATGCGCCGGTGACCGGTGCCTGCTATTTTGCGAGCCGCGGTCACGGCGCTTACAAACAAACTTCGGGTGCTGCACCCCAGGCCATACATACCCGCCGCCATGAGGACGGTCGCTGTGTGGTCGCCGCCAGCCGCTCGCACAGCGGTGACAGCTTGCAAGCATTTCTCGTCCGGCTCGGCGACCACGAAACCCTGAACATCGGCAGCTCGCTCAAATCCTGTCTGGTGGCCGAAGGCCTGGCCGATATCTACCCGCGCCTCGGCCCCACCTCCGAGTGGGACACCGCCGCCGCACAGTGCATCGTCGAGGAGGCCGGCGGCCGGGTGACCGACACCGCCATGCAAACGCTACGCTACAACACCAAGCCCGAACTGCTTAATCCCCACTTCTTTGTGTCCGGTGACCCCGCGCGGGATTGGTCGTGCTACCTCTGAAAGAGAGTCTTGCCTCTTGACAGGGAGGCACTATAGTCCGTTAATAGGCTGTAATGCGCTTGCTCAGTGGGTGGGGGGATGCAGAGAATAAAAGGAGAAGACATTCAATTCGGCCAACCGCTGCCGTGGGATTGCTTTGATAAACACGGCCTGCTGTTGCTACGCAAAGGCACGATGGTGAACAGCAATAAACAGGTGCAAGGCCTGATCGAGCGCGGTCTGTTCATAGACCAGACACCTCAAGAAGAACCCCCCCCCAAACCTGAACGTCCTTCACCGTTTCACATCCTGGAAGATTTCCAGATCCGGCTAAAGACTATCTTTCACGGCATCGTTTACCGCCAAGGTGATGATATGCCGGAGCGGGTCGTCAAACTGTGCAAAGAACTGCAAGCTCTCTGCGAGCTGGATTCCGACGCGGCGCTGGCGACCCTGCATACCGACGTAGAGGGACGCTACACCCTCGCCCATCCGCTGGCGGTCGCCACACTTAGCGAACTCATCGCCAAGCGCAAAGGCGTCTCCCCGGAAGAACGTCTACCGATACTCGCTGCGGCGCTGACCGCCAACATAGCGATGATAGACCTGCAGGAAGCCTTGCAAAAACAGGAGACGCCCCTGACCGATGAACAGAGAGAGGCGATTCGGCTGCACCCTTTGCAAGCCGTCGAATTGCTCACCGAGGCGGGGGTTCAAAATCAGGAGTGGATCAAGGCCGTGTTGCACCATCACGAAAAGCTGGACGGCAGCGGCTATCTGGGCGCCCTGCGCGGCGCAGACATCCCGCTCAGCGTGCGCATCATTTCTCTGGCCGACAGGTACAGCGCCATGATCAGTCCGCGTGACTATCGGGACCAAATGCTCGCCAAGGATGCGCTGCGCGATATTTTTTTGAAGCGGGGGGAAGAGCTGGACGAGGAGCTGGCGCAATTATTCATCAAGGAGCTCGGCGTGTTTCCGCCCGGCGCATTCGTGCACTTGCAGAACGGCGAGATCGCTATTGTCATAAAGCGCGGCGCGGCGGGGAATTGCCCCGTCGCGCAAAGCGTCATAGGGCCGCGCGGCGCACCGCTGCTTGCCCCGGTGCGCCGCGACACCACTCAAGAAAGTTATGCGATACGGGAAATGGTGGCGCGCGACAAGGTCGTCAACATTGATATGCACCGTTTGTGGGGTTATAAATGATTCGCCGCTACCACGGCAACTCCTTGCCGTCGTAGGCGATAAAACGGCCGGAATCTTTTAACGTAAACTGCTCCATCACCTTGCGCATCCCGCGCACGCTGGTCTCGGCGGTGATCTCCGCGTTCGGGCCGCCCATGTCGGTCTTCACCCAACCCGGATGCAAAACCAGCGCGCCGATGCGGCGCGCCTTGAGGTCGCGTGCCAGACTCACCATCCCCGCATTCAGCGCCGCCTTGCTGGAGCGATACAAATAGCTCCCGCCGCTGCCATTATCCGCCATGCGGCCCATCAGGCCGGAATCACCCGCGCTGAATTTCCGCTCACCACGC
>CAYUAZ010000023.1:0-15099 GCA_964442865.1 uncultured Gammaproteobacteria bacterium | reverse complement strand
AAGGCCCGTTTCTCGCCCGTGAGCCGGAACAATCCTGGATGCTCACACCCAGCGCACGCGCTGCCGCAGCCGTTTCCTGCGCTGCCTGGAGCAGCTTGGACAGCATTGGGAAGCGGCGCGGGAATGGCGCAAGGCCCTCAACTGTTATCTGCGCGGATTGGAAGTGGAGCCCCTGGCCGAACAGCTTTACCGTGACGCCATGCGCTGTCACCGTGAATTAAACCAACCGGCCGAGGCGCTCGCCCGCTACGAGCAGTGCCGCGCCACGCTGAATGTGCTGCTCGATCTCACCCCCTCCGCAGAAACCGAGGTGTTGCGCCGCAGCTTGTTAACTTAACTAGCTGATTTTTAAGGGTCAACGCCGTCACGGTGTTGACCCCCGTGTTGTAAATCTGCTGTGTCCCGTCCCTCCGCAGCAGTTTCGCCCCTAGCAGTTTGTTGAAAAAGGCCATCCTGCGCTACGCTATCCCGCTTCGCTTGGGTGTCCAGGGTTTGCCATCCTTGGCAAACCCGCTCGCTGCTGCGCAGCTCACCCTTGGTCTTTTTCAACACGCAAAGCAAAAAATGTGATTTTCGCTTTGCTTCATTTTTCAAACACATACCCCATATTTGAAAAATGGCGGCACGTCCTTGTGCCGCACGCAGTCTGTTTTTCAACCGACTGCTAAACTTTTTTAAGTTTCTTCTCTTTTGCAAGCTTTTTGCAAGCCACGCCGCCTATACTTCGCACGTATCCTACGTCTAGTAGTAAAACAGGTTTGCGCCGCGCTATCCGGCCTGCTTTTTTCCGCCCAGGCGGCTTACGCAACGATACGTGCATATTCTTAGAATAAATCAACCACAATCAGGAGGACGCCATGAATAGTAAATTGACAATCAAGACCATCCTACTCGCCGCCGGGCTGACCGTGTGTGGCTATGCTGCCGCCGGTGGCCGTGTTCCGAACGCCATACAACCCATAATAGCGAAGGTGGCGATGAGCCATGAGGAAAATGCAGTCGTCATCACTGGCGGGCATTTCGGCAATGCGTCGCCGCCAACCGTGTACCTAGCCGGTCAGGTGCTGAAGATAAAACGTTTCTCGGAAAGCGAGGTCGTCGCCGCGCTGCCGCCCGGTATCGGGCAGGCCACTTATAGTCTCACGGTGACCAGCAACGGCCAAAAACGGGCCACCTCCGACGTTTTTAATGCGTCGTTGCCCGGCACCGCGCACGCTATCAACCGTGCGGGATCCTAACTGTTAATTTAACAGGAGCAGTTGCCGAGTAGGTTGCTAATGGAAAACCTGGGTTTAATCTCCGAGGGTCCAACACCTCACCGCCTGCGGCGAAATGAGGAGCAAGAGGAGCAAGGGGTCATAAGAGGAGCAAGGGGTCAAGTTCATTGTATGACCATCTGAGTCATGCAACGACGATTTACTTTAACGACTTCGAGTCATCAGGGTTGGAATAATTTAAGGGAATACCTAATTTAAACGACCCTGGCACGAAGTTTACTTGTTGCAAGGTCGGGTAAATCTATAAAGAGCGGTCGACAGCCGCACCGGAACCTTTTATCGGCAGGAGAGCCCACATGAAGCCCCGTTTCCAACAGAAATTTGTCGCAACAATGGCTTTGCTGGCCGGGCTCGCCGTAACAGCGAACACGTCGGCCACGGTGATTTTTTACTCGACGCCCTTCTTTGCCACCGATGTCAGTTCCGGCCCCGTAGGAGATAGTTTCTCCGGCACGCTTTCTGATTCTGAGCTTCTGGCGTTGCCCCGTTTTGACCCGACGTTGGGAACTCTTCAGGGTGTCGAGATTCAGTTTCAGTCCAATTACAGGGTCGCCGTCATAGCGCAAGCGCGTGACACCCGTTCGGAATTTGGTTGATCCCTTTACCTCCCTTCGTGATCAACGACCACAACGATGCCGGCATCGACGCGTCGGTTGAGGGATCCCTTCGGATACAACTGTTCGACCCGAGCAGCAGCATCACGACTTTGAATTTCCCATTGGTAAACGGCTTCTGCTATAAACTAATCTCGGAAGCGGAAGCCGTGTCATGCTTTGACAACGTTTTTAGCTCCTCAACGTATAACGCGCTGATGCCACTGGGTGCGCTCGGTCTGGTGGACTTTGTTGGGACCGATCCGATCAATCTGTTTACTGCGCTGAACGGGACATTCTCCGGCGTTTGCGACAGCGACGACCTGGC
The DNA here is from genome assembly GCA_964442865.1 of uncultured Gammaproteobacteria bacterium. GTDB lineage: Bacteria > Pseudomonadota > Gammaproteobacteria > SURF-13 > SURF-13 > JACPZD01. Next base: position 12,901 of record CAYUAZ010000023.1, on the reverse strand, counting down.
CGACGAATGTCAGCTTAGCGTGCGCATAGATTGGTTAGGTCTAGTCGGAGTAACGTACACCTATGGAATCGGCGGAAGAGGTGATCCCCCGGGGGGCGGCGGTGGCGGCAACACGGTGCCCGAGCCGGACTCGAACCTCTTGATCGCGATCGGACTGGTCCTGCTGGCCCTTCTTCGCCGGCGGCCGGTCGCCATTGCGGGCGGGCGGCTTGCGCGCTAACGCCAGTGCTACTGCCCGCACGTGGCCGGATAAATTGACGCGATGCGTACGCCAGAGTAAGGTCAGATACCGTTTTGAAAAGCAACTCTTCGGTATCGCCACAATCGCATCGAACGGCTTGCCTGACTTGATCACCCCGTAAATTAAGGTACGCTAGTTTACGTATCACGGCGCCTATCACCGCCTTCGGCGCCAGTCCTGCCGTACTCAGCCGGTCTCCAAACACTTTCAAGCATTAGGGCCACAAGCATTAGGGCCAGGTCTACTTTCTTGCCACGGTACCAGGAGCAATCAGCATAAGGAGAAAACATGATTAGAACGAAGCGCATTACAAGCGGAGCGTGGCGCACGGTTGAATCTTTTTGGAATGCCACGGGCACTGCGTTCTTTCGGGCGCCTGCCGGAGCAAGAATCAAAGTTCGGTACGGTGTAAGTTTTTTCGGTTTTGACAGGCAGACCCAGACACTAGACGGATCGAATTACAAGAAGCTGACGGTGGGCCTCGGTTCTGTAGCCTATGCGAGAATGCAAGTCAGAGTCTCGCAAAGCACCGATGTTACGTATGATGTCTATGGAGGGGGGTTGGCTGTGACCACACCAGAGATACCATTCTAGCCAAGTCGGGTGGGCACGTTGTTTGTGTCCACGCGCCCACCTGCCTTTAACGTTAAGCGTTAGTCCGACGTACAAATACAATCGCAACTTATCTGATAAAGGAGGAATTGCATGAAACGAGTCTTTGGATGGAATGTAATCGTGGCTTACGTTGTGGTGGCGGCTATTTCGGGAGTTCCGAGCGTGCTGGCTGAAACCAAGACCTACTGTGACGATAAATGTGGCGACACACAGGCGTGTACGTACACCTGCTGTCATATCACTACGACTCCAATCGGGGGCGTGGATGCCCCAACTACGGTCAGCTGTTCCAGCAGCACGTGCTGCGCGCATCCCCAAGGGGCCCTCGCGGGGGACAGCCTGGGGATACCTACGAAAGCCATAACTGGGGTATCTGCTCCGATCAAGTTAGGCCTCGCGGAGACGGCGGGATTGGATGCGTCTGCCATAGCTGTTGAGAGCAATAGCAGGACCAGAACGGTAATGCTGAACGGCACTGTGAAGTCTGCCGCTCAGCGCAGGCAGGCAGGCGCGATTGCCACAAAGCATGCCAAGGGTTACAAGGCGGTTAATCGCCTGACGATTGTGGAATGAGCGCTGAGTGTCGAACGAGTGTCAGGTCTGCTTTCTTGCCATTGGGGAAGCACGCTGGGATAAAATGCAGCACATCACAGCCTAATGACCGTCAGGCAGCTTACGCAGCTTGACCTATGGGACTGAGCTGTATTATGCAGATGTAGGCTGGGCACAAAGGACGTGCCCACCCTACTGCTTGCGATGCCTGCGTTTCACCGCAAAATCATTGATTGCTGCCTTCGCCAATATCAGCTACTGGCACAAAGCGGAAATTCATCTGCCAAGAATTTTCCGGCTAGCTCAACTAATGTCCCATACCAATTCAGGTAATTCATCTATGGTGCCGAGCTTGGACAGTGGACTTGAACGCAGCCAGTCTTGCAGTTTACTGGTCAGCTTAGAGTCGCCTAATACTTTAATATCCCCTTTTCTCACTGCATCACGAAATTGTAGTTGGCAAATCCAAATCGCAGTCATCGTTTTAAGCGAGCACTTGATCACAATATCAACCTCATAACCGGGGTCATTCAGGCATAAATCTATTTCACTGTTTTCAGAGACCAGCCACCAATCCCGTTGCCCTTTTGGTGCGTCCGGATATTCAAACTGAACCACGATGCGATGCTTAGGAAAAACAGCCGGATCAACGGTCCGCCGCATATCCCACATTAATAAACCGGCATCCAGATCTCCCTTGTTTAGATTTGAGCGCGCCCAACGATGACCCCATGCGCCAAGCAGCTCTATGACCGGGCGCAACTCTAACCCGGCGGAGGTCAGGCTGTAAGTATAGTTTCCTTTGTTACCGATGACATTTATCACTCCGGCCTCTGCCAACTGTTTAAGTCGCAAAGACAATAACGTTGGCGACATCAGCGGCACGCCTTTTTTTAACTGATTGAATCGTGTACTTCCCGCAAATAATTCACGTACGACTATTAAAGTCCATCGCTCGCACAATAACTGGGTTGCATGCGCCAAAGGGCAGAACTGTCCATAAGAATTCATTTTGTACGCCTCCCAAGTTAATTCAGAAACTGCTTATCTTCGTCTGAACACTACAGATATTGTACTTCTTAATTTCTATGCTTAGTGCTAATTTAAAAATGCTTCAATCACTAAGCAGGCTCTAGAAGTAAATATTTTGTAATTCATTAGGAGAATATTCATGAGCAAATCACTTTTTGAAAGACTGGGCGGTACTGAAGGGATAACCAACATAGCGAATGATCTGATTGATAATCATCTGGCAAATAAATCCATTGCTGCACGATTAGTTAATAGCGATATACCTAAAGTAAAAAATGCGGCGGCCACATTTTTTATTGCTGGTACGGGCGGCCCAAATGTTTACAAAGGGAAAGATATGTTAGCCGTACATAAAGGGATGAATATTTCCGCTGAAGAGTTCATGGCGGTTCTGGATGATGCTTTAGATGCCCTACAGAAAAACAATATTGATCAACGAGAGCAAGAAGAAGTTTTATTCGTGCTTTACAGCATGCGTTCTCAAATTATGCACGTTTAAATCAGGCGGTTTTTACGCAGGTCAGGTAGCGTATCCCAGCCTGATGACTGCCGCTGCCGCTCCCGACGGCCGCCATCCGGTCTATGTAACTATCGCGTTTTAATGATGGTGGTGCCCGTCGCCTGAGTGGGCATGGCCATGTTCGAGTTCTTCGCTGGTGGCCGGGCGGACCTCCGTTACTTCGACATCGAAATGCAGGGTCTTGCCGGCCAGTGGGTGGTTGGCGTCCAGAATCACGCCGGTGTCGGTGAGCCTGACCACGGTGAGCGTCACGGGGCCGTGCTCGCCGTCGGCCTGCACCTTTACGCCGGGCTTGAGCTTCATGTCGTCGGGGAAGTGCTTGCGCGGGGCCTCGAAGATGGCGTCGGAATTGACCTCGCCGTAGGCCTCGGCGGGCGCCACTGTGACTTTTGATTTGAAGCCTGTCGCCGCTCCCTCCAGGGCCTTTTCCAGTCCCGGAATGATGTTGCCATGACCGTGTAAATACACCAGTGGCCCTGCCCCTTTGCTGCTGTCCAGCACCGCGCCGCTGTCATCGGTGAGGGTGTAGTGCATACTGACGGTCATGTCGCCGGCGATTTTCATAACGCTGTCCTTTGGGTAGCTGGGGGAGCTACCCCCCGGATGCGCCCATCATAGCACGATTATATGGCGCGATTTCCCGCTGCAAGCGGCGATTTAATGTTTTCCCCAGGGTTTAATACCCGGCCAAGGCGTTCGACTTTGAGGCCGGAACACCCTAGAATTGGGGGCTAATTAATAACTATATGGGGGCTCTATGGAGACCTTGAAATCCGGCAGCGATGTATTGTTCATTTTGATCGGCGCGGTGATGGTGCTCGCCATGCATGCGGGGTTTGCGTTTCTGGAAGTCGGCACGGTACGCAAGAAGAACCAGGTCAATGCGCTGGTCAAGATACTGAGTGACTTCGCCGCCTCGACCATCGCCTATTTCTTTATCGGCTACGGTGTCGCGTACGGGGTGTATTTTTTTCAGGGCGCGGAACACCTGGCCGCGAAAAACGGCTACGAGCTGGTCAAGTTTTTCTTCCTCTTGACCTTCGCGGCGGCGATACCGGCCATCGTCTCGGGTGGTATCGCCGAACGGGCCCGGTTCAACCCGCAGCTTGCGGCTTCGTTCCTGTTGGTGGGGCTGGTCTATCCGTTTTATGAGGGTATCGCCTGGAACAATCATTACGGCGCGCAGGACTGGTTGTTGGCGACATTCGGCGCCAAGTTCCATGATTTCGCCGGTTCCGTGGTGGTGCACGCGATGGGTGGCTGGATCGCGCTTGCGGCGGTGTTGTTGTTGGGCGCGCGGCGCGGACGTTACTCCAGTGACGGCCGCATGACGGCTCACCCTCCCTCCAATATCCCGTTTCTGGCGGCGGGGGCATGGGTGCTGTCGGTGGGCTGGTTCGGGTTCAATGTGATGTCGGCGCAAACCATGGAGGCGGTGAGTGGCCTGGTCGCGCTCAACTCGCTGATGGCGATGGTGGGCGGCATCCTGGCGGCGCTGTTTGTGGGCCGCAACGATCCTGGTTTCGTGCACAACGGCCCGCTCGCGGGTCTGGTGGCGGTGTGCGCCGGTTCGGATGTGATGCACCCGATCGGGGCTCTCATCACCGGCGTGATGGCGAGCGCCTTGTTTGTGTGGACCTTCACGCTGACGCAGAACAAATGGAAGATTGATGACGTGCTCGGCGTGTGGCCGCTGCATGGCCTGTGCGGGGTGTGGGGCGGGATCGCCTGCGGCATCTTTGGCAGTCAGGCGCTGGGCGGTTTGGGTGGGGTGAGTCTCACCTCGCAGATTTTGGGGACGGGATTGGGCGTGGTGATCGCCTTGGTTGGCGGATTCGCGGTCTATGGCGCGATCAAAGTGATGGTCGGCATTCGCCTCACTCCCGAGGAAGAATACGCCGGCGCGGATTTGAGCATCCACAAGATCGGCTCGACGCCGAAGTTTGAGGATTGATTTACGTAGCATGCCGCGCACACTTTACATCAAAACCTTCGGGTGCCAGATGAATGAATACGACTCCGCCAAGATGGCGGAGGTGCTGGCGCGTTCGCATGGGCTGACGTTGGCCGCCACCCCGGAAGAGGCCGACGTGCTGCTGCTCAATAGCTGTTCGATACGCGAAAAGGCGTCCGAGAAGCTGTTCTCGGATCTCGGCCGCTGGCATGAATTGAAACAGCAACAGCCGGAGAAGGTGATCGGTGTGGGCGGCTGCGTGGCGAGCCAGGAGGGCGAGGCTATCCTCAGGCGCGCGCCGTACGTGGACATGGTGTTTGGCCCACAGACCCTGCACCGGTTGCCGGAGATGCTGGAGAACACGCTTAAACGGCGCCAGCCGATGGTGGATGTTTCCTTTCCTGAAATTGAAAAATTCGATCACCTGCCGGCGCCGTGCGCCGAGGGGCCGGTGGCGCTGGTCTCTGTCATCGAAGGGTGCAGCAAGTATTGCACGTTCTGCGTGGTGCCCTACACACGCGGCGAGGAGAGGAGCCGGCCGCTGGCAGATGTGTTGAAGGAGATTCGTCAGTTGGCGGCGCTGGGAGTGCGCGAGGTGACCTTGCTGGGTCAGACCGTGAACGCCTATCGTGGTGAGATGGAGGACGGGGGCGTCGCCGATCTCGCGCTGCTTATTCGCTGCGCCGCCGCCGTCGAGGGCATAGCACGCATACGCTACACTACTTCGCACCCGGTGCAATTTTCCACCAGGCTGATTGAGGCGTATGCCGATGTGCCGGAGCTGGTCAGTCATCTGCATCTGCCGGTGCAGAGCGGCTCGGATCGTATCTTGCGCTTGATGAAGCGCGGCTACACGACACAACACTATAAAGACAAGATTCAGCGTCTGCGTGAAGTGCGACCGGGGATCAGCGTTACTTCCGATTTTATTGTGGGATTTCCGGGCGAGACCGAGGCCGATTTTCAGGCTACGCTGAATTTGGTTGAAGAGGTGGGGTTCGATCAGTCATTCAGTTTTATTTACAGCCCGCGCCCCGGCACGCCCGCGGCGAGTCTGCCCGATGACGTGTCTCATGAGGTAAAGCAGCAGCGCTTGAACCTCCTGCAGGCGCGCATCGCCCAGGCGGCGAACCAGTTTAGCCGCCGCATGGTGGGTACCCGCCAGCGCGTTGTGGTGGAGCGGCCTTCGCGCAAGGATCCGCGGCAAATGGCCGGTCGCACCGAAAACAACCGTGTGGTCAATTTTCCCGCCACGCAGGATTTGATCGGCCAATTCGCCGAGGTGTTAATCACCGAGGCGATGCCCAATTCGCTGCGCGGCAGGCTGGTGGAAACGGAAATGTTACCGATTTGCGACACCGCGAGTTACCGGGCCGTGGGTTAGCCTTGCTTGAATCTTTTTGCCGCTCTCGTATACTAGTATCGTGAAAAGCCAGCTTAAGCGTGGCGTACGTTCTGTCCGCGCTACCGAAGAATCACCTGAATCCTGCGATATTACCCTCGAACCCGCCGATAATCAGCGGCTGGCGGCCCTGTGCGGCCAGTTCGACGAGCACCTGCGCCAGGTTGAAGGCCGTCTGGGTGTCGAGATCGCCAATCGCGGCAATGTGTTCCGCGTCATCGGCGAGAAAGGCTCGGTGCAGGCGGCGAGCGATGTGCTGAAAGATCTTTACTCGCAGGCGGCCGGCGGATCGCTCACCCCGGTGCAGGTGCATCTCTCGCTCAATAAGGCGCACATCGAGGACCTGGCGCGGCCGGAAGCGGAAGCGCCGCGCACGGTGGAAGCGGGGATCTCCGTCCGCACGCCACGCGGCACCATCAAGGGTCACACACCCAGCCAGCAGCGCTATCTGAAAAGCATTCAGACCCACGATATCAATTTCGCCATCGGCCCGGCGGGCACGGGCAAGACCTATCTGGCCGTGGCCTGCGCGGTGGAAGCGCTGGAGAGCGAGCGGGTACGCCGCATGCTGCTGGTGCGCCCGGCGGTCGAGGCGGGTGAGCGGCTGGGTTTTTTGCCCGGCGATCTGGCCCAAAAGATTGATCCGTATCTGCGGCCCCTGTACGACGCGCTGTATGAGATGCTTGGTTTTGAGCGCGTGGCGAAACTGATCGAGCGCAACGTCATCGAGGTCGCGCCGCTCGCTTATATGCGTGGACGCACGCTGAACGATGCCTTCATCATTCTCGACGAGGCGCAAAATACCACGGTCGAACAAATGAAGATGTTTTTGACACGCATCGGTTTCGGCTCCACGGTGGTCATTACCGGCGACGTGACCCAAGTGGATCTGCCGCGCGAGCGCAAGTCTGGGTTGCGTCATGCGGTAGAGGTATTGAAGGGCGTGGAGGGCATCAGCTTCAGTTTTTTCCGCGCCGAAGATGTGGTGCGCCACCCGCTGGTGCAACGCATCGTCACGGCGTATGAAGCGTTTGAGCAACCTGGTGCGGTGTGAAAAGAACCTCACGCCTCACACCTCACGTCTCACCCGCTAAAGTCATGGTCCAATATGCCTGTCCTGTCGCAGAGTTGCCAAGCGAGGCCGAGATTATCCGCTGGGCGCGGGCGGCGCTCGAAGGCCGGCGCGGGACGGTCACGGTGAGGGTCGTGGATGAGCAGGAAGGTGCGGCGCTGAATCTTTCGTATCGTCACAAGCCTGGGGCGACCAACGTGCTCTCCTTTCCGTTCGAGCCGCCGGTAGGCGTCGCTTCTTCGGTGCAGGATTATCTGGGCGACATAATCATCTGCGCACCGGTGGTGGCGCGCGAGGCGCAGCAACAACACAAGCCGGGCGAGGCGCACTGGGCGCATATGGTGGTGCATGGTTGCCTGCATCTTGCGGGCCATGACCACCAGCACGAGGCCGAGGCCCGCACCATGGAAGCGCTCGAAACACGAATAATGAATAAATTGAGTTATCCCGATCCCTATCTTGAGCATGAACTGCAAAATCTATGAATGACCGACCTAGTGAGCCTGCGCAACGTTCCTGGTTAGAGCGTTTGGGGCTGGCGTTTTCAGGCGAGCCGCAAGACCGCGAGCGGCTCGTTGAACTATTGCGCGAAGCACAAAAACGCAACCTCCTCGACATAGACGCGCTGGCGATGATCGAAGGCGTACTGCAAGTCGCCGAGATGCAGGTGCGCGATATCATGGTGCCGCGCTCACAAATGGTGGTGGTTGAGCGTGATGTGTCGCCCGAGGAATTTCTGCCGGTCATCATCGAGTCGGCGCACTCGCGCTTCCCGGTGATCGGCGAGAGCCGCGACGAAGTGATCGGCATCCTGCTGGCCAAGGATCTGTTGGCCTATTTCAGCGCCGGGCGCAAAGGCGCCTTTCGGGTACGCGACGTGTTACGCCCCGCCGTGTTCATACCGGAGAGTAAACGCCTGAACGTGTTGCTCAAGGAATTCCGTGCCAGCCGTAATCACATGGCCATCGTGGTAGACGAATACGGCGGCGTGTCGGGCCTGGTGACGATTGAAGACGTGCTCGAGCAGATCGTCGGCGAGATCGAGGACGAACACGATGTCGAGGAAGAAAATCATATCGTCAAGCACAGTGACATCAGCTATACGGTAAAGGCCATCACGCCGATTGAAGAATTCAATAAACAGTTCGGCACCGACTTCAGCGACGAGGAGTTCGACACCGTCGGTGGACTGGTGGTGCATGACTTTGGGCGCCTACCCAAGCGCGGCGAAGGCATGGAACTCGGGCGACTGCGGCTCAGAGTGCTGCGCGCCGACAATCGCCGCCTGCACCTGCTGCGTGTGAGCTTGCCCGCTTCAGAAGAGAGTAAGACGTAAAGCTCAAAGTCATGCGCCTGCACGACATTCTCGCGTCTGGCTGGCGAGGGGATTTTCTCGCCCTGTTCGCGGGCGCTCTGCTGCCGCTCGCCTTTGCACCGTTTAACCTCTTTCCGCTTGCCGTTATTGCCCCGGCGTTGCTGTATCTGACCTGGCTGGACACTACTCCCAAACGTGGCTTCCGACGCGGCTGGTTGTTCGGGGTGGGGATGTTCGGCGTTGGCGTGTCGTGGGTGTACGTGGCCATCCATGTCTTTGGCGAGGCCGGTGTGCTGCTAGCGGGATTTCTGACCGCACTGTTCGTCGCATTTCTGAGCCTGTTCCCAGCGTTACTCGGCTACACCGTCACGCGGTTTTTTCCGGTAGCGGCAGTCGCAAAAATTCTGTTAGTGTTTCCCGCCGCCTGGACCCTGTTTGAATGGCTACGCGGCTGGATATTCAGCGGCTTTCCCTGGCTCAATATCGGCTATAGCCAGATTGATGCGCCGCTATCCGGTCTCGCACCGCTGCTCGGTGTGTATGGCGTATCGTGGGCCGTGGCGCTGAGCGCGGGTCTGCTGCTCTATGCGATTACCGCATCGAATCCTCACCGTTGGCGTGCGCTGGCAGTACTTGTTTTGCTGTGGGGCGGTTCCGCGTTGCTCACACCCATCGCGTGGACCCAGCCGCATGGTAAACCGCTGCGCGTGAGTCTCATCCAGGGGAATATCCCGCAAGAAATAAAATGGCAACCGGAGCAGCGCCGACGCACGCTCGATCTCTACGCCGACCTAACCGCCCAACATTGGGGCGATGACCTGATCGTCTGGCCGGAGGCGGCAATCACAATGTTTTATCATGAGGTCGCCGACAACTATCTCGCGCAACTGGCCGCCACCGCGCGCCGTCACAACACCGATCTGATTCTTGGACTTTCGGTCGAGGACCCGGACACCGGCCGTTATTACAATAGTATGATGAGCCTGGGGCGCAGCGAAGGTTTTTATTTCAAACAACACCTGGTGCCGTTCGGCGATTACGTCCCCTACGCCGACTGGCTGCGCGGCCTCATTAAATTTTTCGATCTGCCCATGTCGGGCTACAGCCCGGGGCCGCCCAACCAGCCCTTGTTGCAGGCCGCCGGTCATAAAATCGCCAGCACCATCTGCTATGAAGATGCGTTTGGCGAGGAAGTGATCCGCCAGTTGCCCGAGGCGACTGTATTGGTAAACCTCACCAACAACGCCTGGTACGGCGACTCCTTCGCCCCGCCGCAGCACCTGCAAATGTCTCGCATGCGCGCGCTGGAAACCGGTCGCCCGCTGCTGCGCGCCACCACCAACGGCATCTCGGCGATCGTGACTCACCAAGGCAAGATCAGCGCCGCCTCGCCGCAGTTCAAGGCTTATGTATTGAGCGGCACGGTGCAACCGATGAGCGGAGAGACACCTTATGTACGTTTTGGTAACTTGCCTGTATTGATATTTCTGGGGGGTATGCTGGGCATGCTTCTGTTTCGAAAACCGTAGCGGCTTTGACTAAAATTCGGTAGCGAGTGGGAGGTGGAATGCGTACGACTCTGAAAATACTGAAGTGGTTAGTGACAGCGGTTGTTTTTTTCATTGCGCTGGCGCTGCTCATCAACGCCTTCGACGAAGACATTAAACCCGAAGCGGCCGCCTTTGCGCAACTCACCCCGCCGCAGTTTGATGAAAAGTATAATGCCTATTTCTACGCTGCGGGATTTTCTGCCCCGGAGGGAAAGGACCCCCATGCCGAAGGTAAGCGCATTATTGCGGAGTATGAGGTGGCATTTGTTAAAAATCCTTTACTGCCCTTCAGCACAGATAGCTCACGAGCAGACCGTGAGCTGAAAATAAAGGGTGATCTATCGTGCGTATGCATCCCTGACAAAACACCCTGCATGGCGGAGTACGTGAAGCACAAAGCTGAAATTGAGAAAATGCTTGCCGATAATGCCACGCTGGTACAGCGTTATCACACTCTCACAAACTATCCCCACCTTATAGAAACAGCTACACCTGCTGTAGTAACCCTTACGCCTTATTCGTTTATGGAAGTTCATCGCTTGGTGGATGCGCAGATAGCTCTCGACATAATGCGCGGCAATACCACCGAGACACTGGATGCCTTGGAACAAAATATCCGATTTGGCAGAATGTTACTTTTGGAATCCAGATCACTGATCTCAAAAATGATTGCGGTCGCCTTTCTTAGACGAGACTTTCATTTGCTGGGTGAGTTAATGGCGTTGCATAAGGAGTTGGCGCTAACTCACCACGAACAACTGGCCCACATGGCAACACCCTTAACGGCTGATGAGATGAACATTGGTGAGGCTTTTCGCTATGAATTTGCGATGTTTATAAGTATCTTTCATCAGACCAGTGAAAAGCCCATGTTGGCACCAGACAGTTCACCTGAATCAGACCGGAGCATACTCAATTATCTGCTACGGCACTTTTATAAAACCAATGCAACGATCAACCACTACTACCCAATACCTCGGAGCTATGCCGAGCTTGCGGCAATGCCCGCTAGTCGCTTTGCGGCTGAGAAAGAGCGGCTCAATCAACAATTTTCTGACCAATTAGATGTGTCATTAAAATCACCGGATTGCATATTATTTACAACCCCATCGGGAAACTACTGGCGGCTATAGCTCTCCCTGCGTTCGCGGACTATATTCCCCGCGTATATGACCTCGACGGCACTATGCGACTCGTGGCGTTGCAGTTAGAAATCTACAACAAACAACTGCCGGATTCGGAGATTCCCCATTTTCTTGAAACAGCAGGTAAGAGCTTCGCAGACCCCTATACCGGCAAACCCATGCAGTGGGATGCCGGGAAGCGCCGTCTCTACTTCAAAGGGATGGGCGCCAAGCAGGGGGAGAGTAGCTTGATTGAATTGAATCTTTAGTTATTCGTAGCGTGAGTTTCGAGCGCCAGAACACTGGCGCGCAGTGAGCGCCCTACAAATCACTAATCCGTCGCGCGGGCGCGGCGAAACTCCGTGCCGTGACAGGTCGGACAGGGTGGAATGTGGCCGATTGCATGGAAGTGCATCAATTGGCCGCAGGTGGTGCAGCGCAGCGTGCCGACTCCCGTTACCTCGCCGGTATGCCACTGTTCCATTTTTTGGTCGCCCGGCTGTTTGGCGTACAACGCGAGCCGATCCAATTCTACGCGGGTGCGGTCTACCAGCAGAGAAAACATCTCACCGAGCCTCTCCTCGATCAACTCCAGGTCAAAACGCAGCCAGTCGCCGAGCTCTTTGCCCGTTTCCTTCAAATGCTGGGCGGCGTCGTGCAGATCGCGTTTTAGATACATGGCAATCTTGTCGGCCTCTTCGCGGGTCAATTCGCCCAATTCCACGGCCTTGTGTTTTGCGTTTTCGATGTGTTGTTGCAGGGTGGACAGGGTCTCGTGCCCGGCCTGCTGGGTAGTGGTCTTGATCCGCTCCAGCATGCGCTTGTAGGCCTGGACCAGCTTTTCGTTGACACCATGAGGTTGACTCATAGTTGCACCCTCCTTAAAGTCATTCAGACAATCTCCAGTGTGAACCCATAGCCCGGCGCCCGCAAGGCGGCATTACAAGCTGCGCTGGTATATAATTCCAGTTTTGGATTTCATCAGGTTTCGCATGCAAGAACGCTATATCCCCGCAGAGATCGAACCGGCGGCCCAACAATACTGGCAGAAAAATCAGGTATTTAAGGCCCACGACCACGACTCGCGTGAAAAATATTATTGCCTCTCGATGTTCCCCTACCCGAGCGGGCGGCTGCACATGGGACATGTGCGCAATTACACCATCGGCGACGTGATTGCGCGCTATCAGCGCATGCAGGGCAAGAACGTCATGCAGCCGATAGGTTGGGACGCCTTCGGCCTGCCCGCCGAGAACGCGGCGATGCAAAACAAGGCCTCGCCCGCCAAGTGGACCTACGACAACATCGCCTACATGCGCAAGCAGTTGCAGAGCCTCGGTTTCGGTTATGACTGGGAGCGTGAGCTGGCCACCTGCGATCCGAACTATTACCGCTGGGAACAATGGCTGTTCACGCGCCTGTTCAAGAAGGGACTGATCTACAAGAAGAGCGGCGTGGTGAACTGGGACCCGGTGGAGCGGACCGTGCTCGCCAACGAGCAGGTTGAAGACGGGCGCGGCTGGC
>CAYUAZ010000022.1:0-15200 GCA_964442865.1 uncultured Gammaproteobacteria bacterium | reverse complement strand
ATGAGCGAGGAGGAAAAGATCATCCAGTTCGCCCTGGGTTTCGCCCCGGAGACGTATCACCTCAAATATCTGGACCCGAAATCAATTAACCTGAAGGCGCGCAAGGGGCCGAGTTCGTTCGCCGGCTGCAAGCTGTGCGCGGGCTTCATCATCACCCAGGCACTGCTGGCCTTGTTGCACCCGCAGGAGTTGCAGCTGGCGCCCTGGTACACCTACCTGGACGCCCGTCTCAACCGCTTCCGTCACCGCCGGCTGTGGCTGGGCAACCGCAATCCGCTGCAACGGCTGAAGAGCTTTATAGCGAAGAAGCGGCTGGGATTGAACGCGCCGACTCTAAAGAACAGCGATAGACCACCAGGATAAGGTGACGGAGCAAGTTGGAACTACCCCAGCAATGTTATCTGAGACTAAGCCGGCGCAAACCCAGCAAGCCTAGCATGCCAATGCCCAACAGCCAGTAGGTCGCAGGTTCGGGAACTGCCAAGAAACCACCACGGCTTGACCATTCCTCAAAGCCCGCGCTCGCGCCGTACTTCCCGTCCGGGAGGACACCCGGCGAGACAGGGGAAGCCGGGGTAGAACATGGCGTCGCATTCGCGCCGTTTCCGCCGCAGTTTTGATTATTATTTACAGTGCCCTTGCTTCCGAACGAGGAGTAAAGGTAAACATACTGCGGGTTACCGGCTGCGGTGAAGACTGAGTTAGGCACCAGCACGGTGAGGTCTATGCCGTTGCCGCTGCCGCTGAAATTGGAATAGTCGAGGCCGATCGTGACATTAGGATCATTGGTAGTAGCGTTATTCAGATCATTATCCAAGTCATACACCTTGGTAGCGCCAGCTAAGGTATTGGTGCTGAAGTTATAGTCAACCAAATTGCCGACCGACCCCAGGAACAGCCTGAAATCATCCAGAGAAAGATACTGTTCCCCTTGGCCACTGGATTCGTTGATGTCCAAAAAGAATTCACGGTACGTGATTCCGTTGACGACCTGGGTGGAAACCTTCGACAACAGCAGGGAGTGCGACCACTGGTTGGCGTCCTTGGTATCAAACTGCACGGGTCTGCCATCCGTGTTGTAGCCGTTTTGCACGCTATCGTTGCCGTTCTCGGCCTGAATGCGCACAAAGGGGTCAAACACCCCGGTACCGACTATAGTGTTGTTGTCTGGCGTGGTGAAAATGGCGTTGTTGATGATGGCGTAGGTATCAACGTGGGTAAGATCATAATCATTGTTGGTTACAGTTACAGTATTGTTATTGCTGGGACTGGCTGGTTTTATAGGGCCTGCATGCGCCATGCTGACCGCCACGCTCAATAACGCGCCCAGAAACGGGGCCAATGATTTAGGGTTAGTTAATAGCTGCTTCATAGTAATTCCTTCAGTTTCTTCCCGCCAAGGTGGTCGTCAGATTGGCTGAAAGCTCGCACCTCATATTCAAGCTATAGCAATTCTCATGCCTTGATTCTAACATATTGATATTCAATTTATTTATTTATACGCAATAGAGTGCAGGATGTCTGACTGTAAAATTATTCGACAAAATAACCTGCATTTTGCTAAAGCTGCTGCAACAACGCCCGCGCTTCGGGTTCCTCTGGGAATTTCTTGCCGGAGGAGAGCAGCCTCTCCAATTCGCGGCGGGCAAGCACCTTCTCTCCGGCCTTGGCCAAGGCGGCCGCATAATGATATCGCACCACGGGTAGATCGGGGGCGAGTTCAGAGGCCTTTTGCAGGAGTTCCAGGCCGCGCTTGCTGTTTCCCTGCTGGACCAGCAGCCAGCCCAAGGTATCCATCACTCTCGGATTTTTGGGGGCAGTCTGGTAGGCCTTCTCGGCATATTCCAAGGCCCGAGCGGGATTGGTTTTCCCGGACAGCCAGGCTAGATTATTGAGGACGATGGGGTCAGAAGGCGCGAGTTTCAGGGCCTGCTCAAAGGCTGCGGTAGCTTCCTGTTCGCGGCCCAGGGAAAGATAGGCAAGGCCCAGGTACCGTGACGGTCCCGGGTCGTTGGGATGTTCGTCCCGCCAATCTTTCACCAGTTGCAGACTGCCTTCCCGGTCGCCCAGCGCCCAGCGCATCCGCGACAGGGCCATCATCGCCTTGTCTGAGTCCGGGTTGCGTTGGTGCGCGAGCTCCAGCACCTTGACCGCCTCGCTCTGTTTGGACTGCCGGTTCAAGGCCTCGGCCTCGATGATCGCCCCTTCGATGGCCTCGGGGTGCTCCTGTTGCAGTTCCTTGACCAGCCGCAGGCCTTCGTCGGGATTGCCCTCCGCGATGTTAATCCGGGCCAGCGCTGCCTTGGCCTTAAGGTGTTTGGGGTCACGTTTAAGCGTCTCCTCAAGCTCCTTACGTGCCGCCGACCCATCATTGAGCACAGCGTGCATAGCCGCAAGCCTGAAGTGGGCCTCTGCGGATTCGGGCAGCAGTTGCACGATGCGCTGGTAATTCGTCAGCGCATTACCCGTGTCTCCGGTTGTCGCATAGGCCGCCCCGCGCACTTGCAGGAGCTCGACATCATCGGGGTGGGCCCTGGCCGCCTCCTGGCTCACCTCCAAAGCCTTCAGGGGATTCCTGGAATTGACGTAGCTGAGTGCCAGCAGGCCGGCGGGGCCCGGCTCTTTGGGATGCTTGGCGACGGCCTCCTCCAACATCAGCGCCGCCTGCTCCGGCCGCTTGGCCTTGAGCTCCATGGCGTATAAGGCCAGTAGCGTGAAAAGATGATCCTTGTTGTGCTTCAAGACATTCCGGTAAATAGCGCGCGCCTCGTCGAACTTGCCGTCTTCCACGGCCAACACGGCCAGATTATGCGAGGCCAGCGGATGGCCGGGTTGCAATTCAATGGCCTTGGTGAAGGCCAGGCGCGCGCCTTCGCGGTCTTTTTTCATATAGAGCACCGAGCCTTGATAGTTATACGGCTGGGCGTCTTTGGGACGCTTGGTTTTGAGCGCCTCGATGGCCTCCAGCGCCTGGTCAAGCTTTTTATCCTTGACGAGCGTCTGAATCATCAGCTCCTCGACCCGCGGCATATCGCTGTTAAGCTGGATGGCATTTTGGAGCTGCTCAACAGCCTGGACATTTTCACCCTGTTCCGTCAGCGCGACCGCGAGGCTAACACGCGCCTCGGCAGCCTCCGGTTGCCGGGCGACGGCTTGCTGCAGATACTGGGTGGCGCGCTCGCTCTCGCCGATAAGGAAATGCGCCTGCCCCAGGGCCATCAGGCTTTGCGGGTCTTCGACATCCACACTACTCAGTAATTTGAGCGTCTCCTGCGCCTGCTGCTTGACGCCGAGCTTGGCTTGCGCCAGCGCGAGCAGCGCCTGGATCTGCACCGCGCCCGGGTAGCTGCGCGTGTACTGGGTGAACCGCTGAACGGCCTGCTCGTAATTTTTCAGGGCATAGTTGGTGAGTCCCAGCCAGAGTACGGCAGGCATGTAGTCGGGGGACATCCTGAGGGCGGTCTCAAAGGAGGTCTTTGCGTCGGCATAATTGCGGTTCTTAAACTGAAGTGCGCCACGCAGGTGAGCTCCTATCGGATGATTCTTGGTTACCTTTACTGAGGCGTCGAGGTCCTGACCGGCTTCTTTGAGTTTGTTATTCTGAAGTCTCACCGCAGCCCTGCCGAACAGGGCGCTCAAATTATTCGGCTTATGCTGCAAGGCGCGGGTGTAGGCCGCCTCCGCCTCTGTCAACCGTTTGTTGCCTCGTTCTAAAGCACCGAGCAGTGCCCATGTATCGCTGTTTTTGTCTTCCAGTTTGAGCGCCTTTTCGAGTTCCGCCCTTGCCGCATCCGGCTTACCCTTGACCAGCGCGCAACGCGCCAGGCCCCAATAGGCGGGGACATAGCCGACATCTTTCTGTTGCGACTGCTGGAACAGCAGGCACCCTTGCAGCTTGCCCAAACCCAATTGCGCCTGCCCCTGGATTTCCAGCATCCTGGCGATAGCACCCTGCGAGGAGTCAGGGCCGGGCTGGGTTTCGTCGAGGGCGCGCTTGTACAATCCTTGCAGCAGCAGGGCGCGGCCCATGGGCACTTTTAGGCTTTCCGGATTGATGCCCAACTGCTGCGCGCGTTGCAACTCCTTTTCGGCCTCTCTGCCCTGCTCGAGGGTGACGTAGGCCTCGCCCAGCAGCCACCTCGCCTCGGCGTTGTTGGGGTTCTTCTGCAAGGCGTTTTTGAGGTTGATGACGGCCTCCGGGAGTCTCCCTTGGCTCTGGGCGGTCTTGGCCTTTTGCAGGTATTCCTGATCGGTGTAGTTCTTGAGACGCTCACAACCGCCAAGCCCTAGAAGAGAAATCGCCAGAGTCAGTCCGATTAGCCTCGTCTGGCTGGAGTGGGTTAAGTTTTTTATCATGTCATCTCTCCTAATTCTTTAATTCTTTTAGCAACTGTATGGCTTCCTGCTCCTGGGGAAATTTGGCGCCCCCGGAGAGAATGCGCTCCAATTCATCGCGCGCCTTCACGCGCTCGCCGGCCTTGAGCCAGGCTTGCGCCAGGTGATAGCGTATCTCCTGGGCGTCCGGCGCCAGGGACACCGCCTGCTCCAGCAATCCCAATCCGCGTTCGGTTTTGCCCTGCTCGACCAGCATCCAGCCCAGCGTGTCCACCACTGCGGCGTTGTCGGGTTTGAGTTGATAAGCCTTTTCGGCATACTCCAACGCGCGCGGATCCTTGACCTGCTGATACGCCCAGGCGAGGTTATTGAGCGCGACGAGATTGTCGGGTTGTTTCCTCAACAAGCCCTCATACTCTGCGATGGCGGCAGGATATTTAGCCGCTTTGAGATAGGCATCCGCCAGATAAAATCGCACCGTCAGGTCTTCGGGATTTTCCTCAAGCCACTGCTTGACGCGCGCCTCTCCCTCCTCCGGCTTGCCGGCTTGGGTTTGGGCGACATGGATCTTCATGGCCAGCACCCCGTTCTTACCCAGGCCATAGGCCTTTTCATAGAGCGCCGCCGCCTCGGTGAATTTTTTCTCCGCCATGCGGATATCGCCTTCCAGCACATACCCCGCCGGCAATTGAGCCGCTTGGCTTTGCACCTGCTGAGCGATTTTGAGCGCCTCATCATTGCGCCCTGCGCGCAGCTCCAAACCGGCCAGCGTGACCCGGGCGTCAAGATAATCGGGCTTAAGCTCCAAAATTTTTTTCAGGGTCAAGCCGGCGGCGGCGTGGTTGCCCGCCGCGATCTGGGCGCTGGCCAGGCGAAATTGGACAAGCGGCGATTTGGGCTGGAGTTCGACCAGCTTGCCATACGTAGAAAGGGCATGGTCTTGTTCTCCCGCAGCCAATTGCGTCAACCCGAGGGTGTCGAGCACCTCGAGGTTATCCGGGTTGGTATTCTGGGCCTCCTCCGCATTGGCCAGGGCCTGCTTGGCATCGCCACTCTGTAGATAGTACTTGGCAAGCATCAACAAGGGTTGTGGCGCTCCTGGACTGGCCTTCTTGGCGCGCTCCAGCCAACCGAGCACTTCCTCCCGCTTGCCGCCGGTGCGAACCGCGAGATTGGCCAGGGCCAGCATGGCCTGCATATTGTTTTTGTCTTTTTCGAGCAGCGTTTCGAAACGCTTGCGCGCCTCATCGGGCTTCTTGTCTTGTAAATCAAGCTGGGCCAGATTCATCGCCGCCGGAAAATAGCCGGGTTGCAACTTGAGCGCATGTTCAAATTCCCGGCGGGCGCCGGCAACATCCTTTTTGCCGATATACACAGACCCTCTCAAGTTATAGGTTAGAGGGTTGTCCGGTTGTTTTTTCTCCAGGCCCTGGATCGCGCTCAAGGCTTGATCGAGTTCATTACGCTGGATGTGGGTCATAATGAGCAGGATATCGGCCTGAAACTTCCCTGAATCGAGCTCGACGGCCGACTGTAGATCGGTCATCGCCTGCTCTGTTTCGCCAGCCGCCAAACGGCTTAAGCCGAGACTGACCCGCGTCCCCGCGCTTTTCGGGTCGAGCTTCGAGGCCTTCTCAAAGTATTCGGTCGCCTTGGCGAAGTCATTGCTCTCCAAATAGGCTTCGCCGGCCAGCAGCAACAACTGGCCGTCATCGGGGAGTTTCCCCAGAGTAGCCTCGAGGAGTTGTATGGCGCGTTGAAATTGCCTGGTCCTGATGAGGGTGGCCGCCATCAGCTTGCGCGCATGGAGGTTATCCGGCGCCTTGTCGAGCACGGTATTAAGATACTGCTCCGCCTGCTCGAAGCTGCCCAGCGCATACTCCGTGGCGCCCCCCAATAACACGCTGGGCAGATGAGCGGGAGCCACCTTAAGCACCTGCTGTATCGCGTCGCGCGCCGCCGCGTAATGGGTCTTGCGGTATTCGAGCAGCGCCTTGAAGTAATTGACCAGGGGGTTGTCCGGAGCGGATTTGCGCAGGATCTCGATGTTTTTTTCCGCCTCGTCATACCGGTTGTCGCCGATCTGCATCGCGATCAAGCTCAACCGCGCCATGGCGTCGTCCGGTGCAAGTTCAAGCGCTTTTTGATAAGCGGCTATGGCGGCGCCGTTGTTGGGTATCAAGCGCTGCACGTCGCCCTTCATCAACCAGGCCTGTACGTTTTTGGGGTCGCTGGCAATCGCCCGCTCAACCAGTCCGACGGAAGCCTCCAGCTTGCCGTCCAGCCCCGCGAGCCTTGCCTGACCGAGCAGTGCATCGGCAAATTCAGGCTGTTTGGCGAGCGCCTGCTCGAAGGAGTTTTTTGCATCGTCCAGGCGACCCAATCCGAGTTGGGCATGGCCGCGCACGCTAAGCAGCTCCGGGCTAGCCTCCAGCTTTGCAGCCCCTTCCAGCCGGGTCTCGTCCAGCACCTTTTGGAACTCGCCTTGCATTAACAAGGAGCGCGCCAGCGCGGGCGCCACTTTGGCCCGCTCCATCTTGAGATCCAATGCCCTGCGCAACTCCCGCTCCGCCAGTTTGACTTCGCCGGTAGCGTTATAGACAGTCCCTAACAGATAGCGCGCCTCGGCGTAATCAGGCTTTTGCTGCAACGCGTTTTTAAGCTGAATGACGGCCGACTTCCTGTCGCCCTGCGCGAGATACTGCTGAGCCTGGGTAACCTGGGCCTCGGGGCTTTCTTTCTTGGCGCAGCCGGGGGCAAACGCTAGCGCCGTCGCGGCAAGCGCAAAGATCAGCAAACCGGCTGCGGCGTGTAGGGATCTTGATTCTCTCATGTGTGGTTATCCTGAATTTAGAGGCTTAGGGACAAATGATTTCACCGCAGAGGACGCCGAGGATACAACCAGTTAAAACTCAAACCTTGCAATTCCGCGATAGGAATGTAAATTCCACTCAGCGATTCAGTCATTTTTTCTCTGCGTCCTCCGCGGTGAATAAAGCTTTCTCTAACGTAGCGCTATTTGAGTCCATGCCGGTTGAGCAGATCATACAGGGTGGGCCTGCTGACACCCAGCAGTTCGGCGGCCTTGACGATATTTCCGTCCACTCTGCCCAACACCCTGACGACTGCGTTGCGCTCTGCTTCATCGCGCACCTGACGCAGGTTCAGCGGTTCCGGCTCTTGCTGCACCGGCGCCTGTAGCCCGAGGTCCTCGGCACAGATCTGCGGGCCCTCCGACATAATCACGGCGCGCTTGAGGCAGTTTTCCATTTCGCGCACATTGCCCGGCCAATCATGGTGCTCTATCGCGCTGAGGGCATCCGGCGTAAACCCGGCCAGCGAACGTCCCTGTTGCTTGGCGAATTTATTGAGAAAGGCGTGCGCCAGCAGGGTGGCGTCTCCCTCGCGCTCGCGCAGCGGCGGGATACTGATGACGATTTCGCTCAGCCGGTAATAGAGATCCTCGCGGAACGTGCCGGCCTCCATCAATTCTTTGAGATTCTGGTGCGTGGCGCAGACGATGCGCACATCCACGGGGATCTCTTCGCGCCCGCCGAGCCGTTCCACCACCCGCTCCTGCAAGAAGCGTAACAGCTTCGCCTGCAGCGACATCGGCAGATCACCCACCTCGTCCAGGAAAAACGTGCCGCCGTTGGCATGCTCGATTTTGCCGGGGGTTTGCTTGGTCGCACCGGTGAACGCCCCCCGCTCGTACCCGAACAGCTCGCTCTCCAGCAGATTTTCAGGAATGGCCGCGCAGTTGATCGCCACAAAACGCTTGTTCGCGCGCGGGCTCAACTGGTGCAGCGCGCGCGCCAGCAGCTCCTTACCGGTGCCGCTTTCGCCCAACAACAACACGGTGACATCCGACGGCGCGACGCGTTCTATGCTGCGGCAGACTTTCAGCATACCCTGATCGCGGCTGATGATGCCGTACATCGGCGAATCCGTCTGGGTAAACTGCAGACGGCGGTTTTCCTGTTGCAGGGCGTGCAGGCGGCAGGCCCGGTCTATCATCAGGCCCAGAATCTGCGGGTCGAACGGTTTCTGATAAAAATCATAGGCGCCCATGCCTATGGCCTTCACGGCGTTGTCTTTGTCCTGATTGCCGGTGATGACGATGACCTTGGTATCCGGTGCGAGCGCGAGCATCTGTTCCAGCGTCGCAAAGCCCTCCGATGAGCCGTCCGGATCCGGGGGCAGGCCGAGATCCATGGTGACCACCGGCGGCTCGTGGCGACGCACTTGCGCGAGCGCCTCCTCGCGGTCACCGGCGACGAGCACCTCATAGCCGTCAAAACTCCAACCCATCTGCTTTTGCAGCCCGGGGTCGTCCTCCACCACCAGCAGTATGCCTTTGTCCTGGCTCACAGGGCCTCCTTGGAAACGTAGCCCGCTATGGACTGGGCGGAATACAGCCGCACGATAACGCGAAATAGGGTGCCGATAGCCTCACAACTGGTAACCTCGATCCGGCCGCCCAGTTGGTGGATGTATTCGCGGCTTTCGTAGGTGCCGATGCCCATGCCCGTCGCCTTGGTGGAGACAAAAGGCTTGAACAGGTTGTCGCGGATAAACTGCTCGCTCATACCACACCCGGTGTCGGATATTTCAATTATTGCACAATTATCCTCGGCATTGAGGCGCACGCGCACCCTCCCTTCCGCTGGAGTGGCCTCGATGGCGTTCTGGATCAGGTGCCCGATCACCCGCTCCAAGCGCTCACGATGGGCGAGCACATACAGTCCGGTGCTGGTGATTTCCAGAGCCGGCGTATGTTTGGCGCCGGTTTGGGCCGTAATCACCCGCCGCACCAGCTCATCAAGCGGCAGCGGGACAGGTTTTTCGTTGCTCTGCCCGCCGGCGCGTAATTGCAGCAGCAAGCCCTTCATCTTTTCGACGGAGTGGCCGATCGTGCCGAGCATGTCCTGGCGAAATGCCGGGTTATCCTGGTGGCGCTCGGCGTTGGCCAGCAGCAGCGACAACTGTGACACCAGATTTTTGAGATCGTGCACCACGAAGGCGGACATGCGGTTGAACGACTCGAACTGGCGCGCCACCAGCAAACCCTTGGCCGCCTCGACCTGCGCGAGATAACTCGCCGCCTGGCGTCCCGCCGTCTTGAGCAGATCGCTCACCTCCCAGTTGAAGTGCACCTGACCGCGCGACCGCGCCAACACCACAAAACCGATGAGCCGGTCATGCAACACCAGCGGCACTACCAGCCAGGCCTTGGGGATGGAGCGCAGCCAGCCGGGCAACTCCAGCGCGGCATAGAGATCGGGCTGGGCGGCGTATTCTTCCAGATTGACGACCCACTGGCGGCCTTCCAAAAAGCGGCACAACGGCCCGCCCGCCTGTTCGATGCCGTTTGCGGCGGGCATATTCCAATGCGCCGCGCGCTCGAAGGCCCCCGACTCCTGGATAAGCCATAACGCCCCGCCCGGACTCTCCACCAATTCGGCGATAGCCTGAATGGAACGTTCATAGAATCTCACCCCGGGCTCACCCTCGGACAAGGTGCGGGTGAAGCGCAGCCACTCCTCCCGGTAATCGTACTTGTAACTGAAAAAATGCTTGCTGAGAAACACCCTGAGCCGCGCGCGCAGGGTGCCGGAAAACAGCAGCATGATGAGCAGCAGCGCGGCGCCGAACAGAAAGGTGACCTGCAAGACCGTACCCCAATTCCCGCCGAAGAAGCGCAGGTAATAGCCGACCGCCGCCATGACCAACAGATACACGCCCGCGCCGAACAAGGCCGCGGAGTGAAACAGAATGCGGCGCGACACAAAGATCTCCAGCGACCACTTGGGGTTGCGTGCAGCCGACACCGCGATCAGCGGCACAATGAGGGCATTGATGATGCCGCGCGCCTCCCAGATGGCGCCGTCTATCCGCTTAAACAGCATGGCGTCGGAATAAAGATAAAAATCGTAGGCGAACATGCCGCCTACACCGAGGCATAGGTATTTTATTCCCCAGCGTTGGTCGGAGCGGGTATTACGGAACAACTGCTCCACCAATACCATGCCTATCACCGCCAGCACCACGCGAGCGGCGATGCCGGTCAGAAAATTGGACGCCTGATTAACTGCAACGGAAAATACATGCGGATACACCGCCGCGGCTATCAGCAAAATACACAGCAGCATCACCCCCGCCGCCTTAAGCCCCAGTCCGCGTGACGACATGGCCGCTGCCTGCCTGGAAACACCCAGGAGGATTGCCAGGAAGGCGAGCCACCCGGCATCGCGCAGGATCTCAAGGACATCCCCGGGAAGCGAGTGTCCGTGGCCCTGGCTCACCTGGTAGGCCACCACCGCAGCCCAGAGAGCGGAGATCAGGCAGGCCGCCGTTAACATCGCGCCTTGCAGACGACCGCGCCAACTGGTCAATAACAGCAGGGATAAAAACAGGAACGCCACGGCAGCCGTGGCGTAACTAATCGTCCCGATATCAGCGGTCATACCCAGCGCACCTTAAAAGCAATCACCGCGGAGGACACGGAGGAGAAACAAACCACCTTTTGATTGTATTCCTCTGCGCCCTCTGCGGTTATGTTTGACTTTTTGAAACTATCTCGAACCCTTACCCCACAACACCACTCCGATTGTCTCGAACAGGATCATGATGTCGAGAAACAGGGTATGGTTTTTCACATAGTACAAATCATATTGGAGTTTCTCGATGGCGTCCGCAAGCGAAGCCCCGTAGGCATAACGCACCTGCGCCCAGCCGGTGATCCCGGGCTTGATACTGTGCCGCGCCGAGAAATAAGGAATCTGGGCGGCCAGTTTCTCTACAAAATACGGACGCTCCGGGCGCGGCCCGACAAAACTCATCTCGCCCTTGAAAACATTGATGATCTGCGGCAACTCGTCAATCCGCAGTTTACGGATAATGCGTCCCACCCTGGTGGTTCGATCGTCATCGGCCTTGGCCCAGCGCGGACTGCCGTCTTTTTCCGCATCGTGCCTCATGCTGCGGAATTTATAGATCGTAAAAATTTGACCGCCCTGCCCCACACGTTCTTGCCGGTACAACACCGGGCGTCCATCCTCGAGTAGAATCGCGAGCGCAACGATCAGCATGATGGGCAGTGTGACCAGGAATAATATCGAACTCGCCACCAGGTCAAAAGCGCGTTTGACCACATCTTTCAGCATACCTTGACGGAAGCCTTCTCCGAACACCATCCAACTGGTATTGAGCGAATCGAGTTGTACCTGGCCGCGCTCCCGCTCAAAAAAAGTGGACAATTCGGTGATCTTCACGCCGCTCAGTTTGCACTCCAGCAGTTCGTGGACCGGCAGACCGCCGCCGCGGCGGTCGCGCACCGCAATCACGATCTCGTCCACGCCGTATTGGTTGACCACGGAGAGGATGGATCCCTGTGCCGGAAGGATCCGCGACACACACACATCGTGCTGAGTCCCCAACAGGGGCATATAGCCGACGATGTCTACATTCCCGGCGTAAAGGGACGATTGCGCGCCCTTCTCGACATCACCCGCCCGGGTGCCGGTTCCGAGCACCAGGATACGCGGCCTGAAAATACCCATGTGCGTCCACTTAAAGAAGATGACACGCGTCAAGACCAGTCCCAAAAAGGCAACCAAAACGGCCAGGCCGAACACCCCGCGCCCCAAGTACAGAGAGGGCGCCAGATAAAAGACCAGACTCATGATCCCCACGCTCAACAGAAAGGCCAGCAGCAGCCGCAACAGGATGCCGCGCAGGCCTTCCCTGGAATCGCCGTGATAGAGCCCCGTCGCGCTCACACACAGGAGAACGAGCAAGGTGAAGAGCAGGGACTTGGGCCAGACCGGCGCCAGTGCATCGCCGAACCCCGCCTCATCCCCGCCAAAACGCAGGGCGCCGCCCACCTGGACGGCCGAGACCAGAATTGCCGTCTCCACAAACAGCAACAGCAGTACCTTGCCTGGAATGTAGTGGTTAAAAATGCGGATCATGCTAACGTAAGACCTCGTTCTTCCCTGGCTTATTTCGGGGTACTGGCGACAATCCGTCCGGCTTCTAATACTAATAAAACTGATGACAGCCTTAAATTGATTTTACCTGTAGCGCAAACTAGAGTGCTTTACTGTCACCCTAGAATATCGGCCTGAGCACACGGAGTCTTTAATTTAATTCCTTGAAAATAGGCTGCTTTAATATTTTATTGATGCGGGATAAGCGCCGTGTCCCATGGGATCCCAAGCAGGGCACGCTAAAAATACTCCTGCTAGCATGTGGAAGCATTTTACGCTATTTGTGCAGTCGCACCGGGACTTTGTCGGATTTTTTTACAGTTGACCCATGCTGGCGTCGGGGAATTATTGTAACTAATTGAAAAAAAAGATAAATGCAGTATAAGGTATAGAACTTGCTAAGACTATCCAAATTCATTCACACTCTTTAAGAAGTTTATGAAAACGACCAAGCTCGTGGTTTCCCTGTCTATGCTGTGGTCACTTTCCGCGACCGCTGATGTCGCCGGTCCTGCGCCCGGCGCGCTAGAAGCCGCAGCGAACCAAGAGAACCCCGAGGCCCTGGTTGCACTGGCCGTGAGGTATGAACACGCGGAGGGGCTGCCGAGAAATTACTCCAGAGCCATTGCGCTGTACTGCAAGGCCGCCAGGCAAGGCGACGCCAACGCCCAGTTCAAACTCGGCTGGATGTACGCCAACGGCCGTGGCGTGCCGCGGGATGACGCTCTGGCGTTGGGGCTGTTCGACCTCGCGGCCAAGCAAGGGCACAGCTTCGCACAACAGATGATGGGTAACATGGGTGAGGCGATCCAGCCCAAGACGCCGGCCTGCCTTACCCCAGCCCCCAGCCCCCTATCCCCTGCAGTTGTGGCCCTCGACTCACCGGCGAAGAAAGAGATCGCAAAACTGGTCTATCAACTGGCGCCGGCTTATTCCGTAGATCCGACGCTGGCGCTGGCGATCATCGCCGTCGAGTCCGGTTTCCGGGTCAACGTGGTCTCCCCCAAGCAAGCCCAGGGCTTGATGCAGCTCATACCCTCCACCGCGCAGCGCTTCCATGTCAAGAACGCCTTCGACGCCGCCGACAATATCAAGGGCGGCCTGGGCTATTTGCAGTGGCTGCTCGCCTATTTTCAGGGTAACATCAGCTACGTCGCGGCCGCGTATAACGCCGGCGAGGGCGCCGTGGACCAGTATCGCGGCATACCCCCCTACCCCGAAACGCAAAGCTACGTAGAGAAAGTCACCAGGATATATCCGAATACCCAACACCCCTATCAGGCGCACATCACCAGTCCGTCGCAGTTGGTGATGAAGATCAAGGTCGCACTAAAATGAGCGAGTTGTTCGGCTGGATCATCGTGACGGGCTTAGGCCTGGTCATCATCGGCATATTTCTGCTGTCCAGCCAGATTTCCGAGCACATGCGCGTCGCCGCCCAGATGATAGTGAGCGGCAACAAACAGATACTCGAACGCCTTGCCGGGTTCGCCCACCCCTCAGCTCAGGAACAGCGCGCTGCTCAGCCCGGCAGAACCCTCGAACGCCGGATTGCACAAAGAAGGGACCCGCTTAAACAGCTTATGCTGGCTGTGGTGGAAGGCGAGCGCAGGCATTCGCCCGGCCGCCGCCTGGAGGATATGCTCGCCGCGCATGCGGCAGGCTACAGCCCTGATTGATTTGTCGAATAATTTTACACTCACCCTCTACTTTTCCGTGAACGCTATTCCACTAATTTTAAAAAATATAACAATAACATCAAGTTAAAAACTATTTACACTTTCTGGCACAAAAAATGCTGATTACTGTTAGTGAAGATTTTTCCCGTCATACTGTAAGTTAAGGAGATTAAGACAATGAATAAGAAATACAGCGCCATTGCGGCCGGCGTGATGATGGCCGTAGCGGGTACAGCAGCCGAGGCGTCGCACTTCCGCGGTGCGGCGATGCTCCCAAGCGTTAATGCAAACGGGCTGCTGACCGTTACCACAACCAGCTTCTGGCGGAACGGCGCCGCGAGTGGCGTCTTTTCAAATGTGGGTGGTGGCGCAGCATTTGTAAGCCAGTCGCCCCAAGTGAATGATACTTCCGACAGCCGGTTTACCAAGTCCATAAATGTAAACACCTACCAACTCCCCAGCGCCGGGACTTACGCCATCACCGGTAGCAGTTGTTGCCGTGTACAAGGCATTCAAAATTTCCTGCCGGGGGGCAGTTCAGTAAGTTGGACCATGAACTCCACTATTGTGTGGAACGGCAGCAGCGCCAACGCGCCCATCCTGTTTAACTTCAGCGCGGTGCAGCCCGAGGTGGTGCGCGGCGTGGCCTACAACGGTAATCTTGGCGCCGTTGGCGGCGCAGGCATCACCCTAAGCTACGACCAGACTCTGAACGGCATCCCCAACCAGCCGCCTGGTTTTACCGTCAATACCAGTACCGGCGCTTTGAACATCCCGGCTGTCAACACCGCAGCTTATACTGATAATACCGCAGGTAATCCGGGCGCCGACTATGCCTTCAGCGGTAATATCAACGCGAGCGATGGCAGCAAAGTGGAATTCGACTGGCTATTCGACGCGGTGAACACCGCCGGCAACACCGCGCCCACCGTGACCGACGCCATCATCAATGCCTTGGTCGGCGCCACCATCAACCATACCTTCACCGCGACCGATGACGGCCTGCCGAATCCTCCCAACGCATTGACTTGGACCGGCCTTATCAGCTTCCTGGGCGCCGCCCCGGCGATCCTCCCGACGTTTGATCCTCTTACCCGGTTGTTCCCCTGGAATAGCACCGGTTCCGCTCCGGGTAGCTACAAATCTCTGGTTCAGGTCTCGGTCGGCCCCCTTACCCATTTTTGGCCATTTACCC